>NZ_PYIA01000042.1:0-940 GCF_013265645.1 Sphingopyxis sp. BSNA05
AAAAAGTTCTGACGCCCGCCGCGCAGCGGGAAGCTGTGTCTCATCTCCAGGCTTGTCACGGGATGAGTGAGCGGCGGGCGTGCCGTGTCATCGGTGCCGATCGCAAGAGCGTGCGTTACCGTTCCACGCGGGACGATGATGCCGGGTTGCGTGAGAAGCTGCGCGAGCTGGCCAACCAGCGTCGCCGGTTCGGCTATCGCCGTCTGCATATCCTGCTGCGCCGGGAGGGCGTGATGATCAACCGGAAGAAGACCCAGCGTATTTATCGTGAGGAAGGCTTGGCAGTCAGGCGGCGGCGCAGCCGCAGGAGGGCGGTGGGGACCAGAGCACCGGCTCCGGTTCTCGCCCTACCGAACCAGCGCTGGAGCCTGGACTTCGTGCACGACCAGCTGGCTTCCGGCAGGCGGTTCCGGGTGCTTAACGTGGTCGATGATGTGACCCGGGAGTGCTTGGCGGCGGTGCCGGACACCTCGATCTCGGGTCGCCGTGTCGTGCGCGAACTGACGGAGCTGATCGCCCAGCGCGGCAAGCCGGGGATGATCGTCAGTGATAATGGCACCGAGCTCACCAGCAACGCGGTTCTCGCTTGGTGCGGCCAGATCGGCGTGGAGTGGCATTACATCGCGCCGGGCAAACCGATGCAGAACGGCTTCTGCGAAAGCTTCAACGGCCGGATGCGCGATGAACTGCTGAACGAGACGCTGTTCCTCAGCCTGGCGCATGCCCGGGTCGAGATCGCCGCCTGGGTGGAAGACTACAACCAGGAGAGACCACACTCATCGCTTGGCTACGCAACACCGGCGGCGTTCGCCGCTGAACTGGATAAGCAATGGCCTGCTTCGCTACGCCCTACGGGCTCCGCTACGCAGCCCATTGCTTCAACCGCGCTCATGCGCAACAATGCGGCTCGGCTCTAATCCCAGCTGGAGGAAAGCTGGGG
>NZ_PYIA01000043.1:0-12938 GCF_013265645.1 Sphingopyxis sp. BSNA05
CCATCCAGTAATCAAGCCCTTCAGGGCTGCGGTTGAGCAATATGAGCGCGGTATCGCGGGTGACGAGTTCCAAATATTCACGGGACACGCCTGCGCTCGACAAAGTCAGCGATTGTCCGGTCACCGGTACCAGCACGATTTCACGCGGCTGCATTGATCCAGCTGCAATGGCGACCAGACTTGTCACCGCTAGTCCCGCAGCTAAGAGGGCTAACCAGTTGCGCTGCCGGAGCAGGCGCTGGGCTGATTGATGTGCTATTTGCGCTTCCATATTCTCCTCCTTCAACCGGCCAGAAGTCGGCAGTAGGAGGGCGGGGTGGCTTTCAATCCCAGAAATGATCCGGGCAGATACCAGTAGACAGCATGAAGGAGCCGGGCGTTCGCACCGCCGGATTTTGCTTTTCGAAGGGCAAACCAGGCGACAAATGCTAAAGCGATCCCTACAAAAATATGCTGCGCTAATATGCCCCAGGCGAACGGGATGATCAGGCCAAGAAACTCGTCGATCGTCCAAAATCCGATGAGTTCCGGGTCATCAAGTCGCCTTGGTAAAAAATATCTGTCAGCCATGTGTGCCGCCCTCCTTGCCGGGCGCAGTCGTTAAATGACTGCCGTGACAACAGAGGTGACGATGGGAACGCCGGTCCCGACGCCGATACCGACGCCGACGGGAACGGCGATCTGCCCGAGGGAAAAACGCCCAGACGCTAATCCAATGAGACCGGCTGCCAGGCTAAGAACGGTAATGATCTTACCGCCAGAACCTTCTAGAAAGTCAGTAAATTTTGCCAGCGCTGGATCAAAGGTATTGTCCGCGCCTGCATAGGCAGCCGTTGCACAGAGAAGCGCTATAGCTGCTGGAATGAGGTAATCGGATGCGCGGCGGTTTGTTTGGGTAGTATTGATCATGGAAAATCACTTTCGCTTGAGAAACATGAAACAGCATATGTTCGCTGTATGTTCTATGTGCGTCAGTGACCCGCCTGTAGGAAAACAGGAAATGCCAAATTGGATGTATCCCAAGCTAAAAGCGACAATTTGGAAGGAAAATGGGCATAGCCGAACAGCGATTGCGCTAATCTGCCCGGAACTGTTCAGGCCAGCACAGCAGTTGTTCTCATTTAAACAGAAGCTGTTTTTAACAGAACAGGAAACCCGGATCAGTTGATTCGTAATTTCCTATTTGTTCTATTTATGTTCTTTTTGTTTTCCTACAGGTGCGCCTTCAAGATATAAGGTGATTCGTTCTCTTAAAGACAGGATGAATAACATGACCGAAACCAATGGAATTTCCGAAGCGCATATTAAGGCCGGTGTATCTAAGCTGCTCAATCAGGCAGCATCGACATCAGGCCGTTCTCAAGTGCGCATTGCTAGCGAGGCTCAAATAGACCGGGGCACGATGCGCCGTATTCTGGCAGGCAAGCGCGAAGCTACCGTAAGTGAAGCCTTGCGTATATTATATGGTAGCGGCGCATCGCCGCATGCCCATTTGCTTCTTTATCTGGCTTCAGATCAGGACAAGGCATCACGCTGGATGCAAACGGACCTAGCCTTGTTTTTTGAAGAACTGGTTCGCCATTTGCCAGATGTCCTAGAAACCCAGCTTGGTGATCACCTCCACGGTGTCAAACCGCATTGGGCGAAGGGGACTGCTCAACGCGTCGCGCGACTGCTCGCTGAGCACATGGACGACCTCGCCCGGAAGGATACGCTTCTGGGCGATGGCTTCGATCGCGCACATGGAGGCGGATATGCTTGATATTGAGCCAAATAAACTGCCAGATCCGCCTGCGGCACGTTTGCTCCGTCTGAAAGAAGTCCAGCACCGTGTCGGACTAGGACGATCAACCATCTATCGCTGGATGGACGATGGGAAATTTCCTAGGCCTCATTCAATAGGCGGTTACAGCGTCAGGTGGCTAGAAAGCGATATTAACGGATGGATCACCTCAAAGACATCGCTCGACGCTACAAGCTAGAGCTTTCGGAATTCCACAAATTTTTTCCGTCGGATACTAAACGCGTTGTGTCGCTCACAAATAAACGGGATGGAGCAAACAGCGTGAACGATACAGTTGCTATAACATGTTTTGAGCACGCTGCCATTCACAGCAGTGACGCGTGCTGTCAAACTGATGGAACAGGCCTTCAATCGCTCCCGCTTTGACCAGCGCCTTGCGGTACAGCCATAGCGTCTTGGCATTGGGCACCGCGTCCTCAAGGCCAAGGCCAACAAACCGTATGAAGGAGAGCCGGTCCCGCAGCTGATATTCCATCGCATCGTCCGACAAATTGTAGAGCGCCTGCAACACCAAGGCCTTGAAGATCAGCACTTCATCCCAAGGCTTGCGGCCCGCCGCATTCTTGCGATCATCCGCCGTTTTGGGTAGACCGCTTTTCACCAGCGCCGCCTTCAGCTTCACGCGGAACAGCTCAAACGGCACCGCTGCCAATATCGCCACCAAAGGATCAGACTTTGCGTCCAGACCTTAATGCCGCTGCTGCAAATCAAAAATCCCAGCTGGCCCATGATCCAAGTTCCCTCGCTGCCTCAGCATCCTTGAACCGGATTTTAATCCCCAAGGGAAGGGCCTGGTTTTCGAGGTGGCCCTCAAATGTCGAACCACCGTCTGCACGCACGGCTAAAACTGGTCCGGTCGGTATAGCCCAATGCTTCCGATATGGCCTCTTTCGACATTTTATCTTGCCCCAACATTTTTGTTGCTCGTTCTTTCAGATGATCATCCAACATCGTTCGAAATGAAGTTTGATTTGCCGTGAGCTTCGTTCCTTCGTCACTACGATGAAACCAAAACACTCCTTAAATCACAACATCAATTTGGTGACATAAGTGCTGACGGGGAACAACTCACAGACTATTCGGTGTCAGTACGAGCTCGGGATACGATAAGCGAGGCGAACTCGTTCTGCCGCATTGGGAGATTGATTGTTTCGGTCGCGACGAGTTGGCCGTTCTCGAAATGATGATATTCGCCGGCATCCTCGCTCTCCCCATGTTGCTCCTCGATCACTTCCGAATCGGAGCGAATGCCGAGACCCTGAAGCTTCATGCCAGCAAGGTCGGACCAAAAACGCGGCACGGCCGGAGCGGGAGCGGGTTTATCACACAGGCTGGCGGCCGCCAATTTCGCCTGATGCATAGCGTTATGGATCGTCTCGATCCGGACTTTGCCTCGCGCGAATTCATTCGGCCCCCGCGCGCAATCACCAATTGCATAAATGTGCTCATCCGACGTGCGCATTTCCTCATCCACCAGTATACCGTCATCGCACGTAAGTCCAGCCTTGAGTGCAAGGCTTTCCTGTGGCACCGCTCCAATTCCAATGATAACCAGCTGGGCGGGCAATCGAGTTCCATCGGCTAGCTCCAAAGCTTTTACCGAACCGGACTCGCCTTCGATCCGGGCGACCGCCTTTTCAAACAGGAAGTGTATGCCCGCCTTTTCCAGTCGTTGCGTCACTTGCGCCGCGACCGAAACCGATGCGACCCGAGCAAGGACGCGTGCACCCGCCTCGACCACCGTCACGGGTCTATTAAGGGTGGTAAATGCCGAGGCGACTTCAAGGCCAATCACCCCAGCGCCTACAACGACCGCTTCGGCCGACAAATTATCGCGCATCGCGCGCCGCAGCGCCGCAGCATCATCCAGGCTGCGCAAATAGAAAACACCTTTCAGATCCGCCCCCGGCACGTCGAGCCGACGCGGCGCGGCACCCGTGGCGAATACTAACCTATCATAAGGAATTTCCTCGCCAGTTTCGGTCACAATCACAGCACGTTTGCGGTCGATCAGGGCAACCTCCTGGCCCAGCCTGAGCACGATTTCATTTTCCTCAAGAGCGCTCGCTGGACGCAACGGAATGGGGCTGGGATCGTTATCGGATAGCAACCAGTTCTTCGAAAGCGGCGGACGTTGATAGGGATCGTGATGCTCGGTACCAAATACCGTGACATTCCCTGCGAAACCGTTCTGGCGCAGATTTAGCGCTAGATTGATCCCAGCAGTCCCGCTCCCAATGATTACAATTCTCTTAATTGATTGCATGAAGTATTTTCCTTGTACCTATAGTAAGTTTTTGCCTGCGCGGTGGCGACCAACTGACTCCGCTTAGAGACACCGAAGCGTTCGAACAGCCGCTTGACATGCCATTTCGCGCCGCTTTCGCTGATCGAGAGTTGTGCTGCGATTTCCTTGTTCGTCATGCCCCGGGCAATATATTGGAGGACAAGATATTGCTTGCGGGTAAGCCGCCCTGCCAGAACCGGCACGAGGCCCTTATCTGAGGAGCCGACGCTCGGCTCCATCGAATGAAGCGCTTCGCCCTTACGCCCGATTGTATCGAAGAACTGTATCGTTTCTGGCACGATGCGAAGGAGCAGTGCCATCATCCACTCACGTGTCGTGCGGCAGCCATTCAGTGCTACGAGTTCTTCCGCTTCGCGAAAAGCACGTTCCGCGTCCCTAGTCGAACCCAGCAGGACAAGCGCCGTAGCGAGACAATATTGGGCGGCGGCCGCCGCACGCAAGTCGCCCATTGTGCCCGCCTCGCGCAACGCGAGACGGGCGTGCTGTTCAGCAAGCCCGAAACGCGACTTGCCGATCTCGATGAGCGCTCGCACACGGGCGAGGCGCGCATCCAACGCCTGGAGCTGGTTGGCCGAAAGGATCGCAGCGTTGGGCTTGGGCAGATTAACGTCTGCGTCCGCTCCGTCCTCCAGCAAGTGAAATTCGGCGAGATTGATTTCCGCCAGATAACGTAAGCGGGGCAATTGGCGGCGGTGAGCCGTGGCGCGGACCTTTTCCATCAGGCAAATGCCTCAGTTGTTAGTCCCTTCAACGCCATCCGCCTTGCCGCAGCCTGGGTCACTCCGGCGAGCACATCCACCACCCCATATTCCATTGCGAAATTAATGGCGTCGTGTTCGAGCCCCTCTGGCATGACACCTTCTTTGATCTCCTCGCAAAGTTGATATTCGAACGCCTGCAGGAGATTTGACGCGAAAGGCGAACGTTCAACAGCGATATCAGAGCTCTCGCGCGATTGTTTTACGAGTGTACGAGCCCGTAGCATCTCGCCGCTCCGCATCGCCGCGAGCACGTTGGTGGCCGAAAGCCAACCCGAAGCGTAACGCTGACGCGCGTATCGATTGATTGAGAAAGCCTTCCGAGAAAGCTTCGACAGATCTTCGAATTGCCGCTCGCTCGCAGCGATAAATGCTAAGCAGGTATAAGCCGCGCCTGCGCCAACCTCGTTATCCTCTCCAAAACTATCGATCCATTGGTGGCATAGTCTGGTGCTTTCATCCAATTCATCATGTGTCGCCTTGCCAATAGCGAATACGAGTTCGGGCCAACCCCTGGGTTGGCCGTAGAGGTTCTGGCCGGCGTATTCAGTTGCGGCCATGCCTTCGAGCACTTCGTCTGCCACCTGCGCCTGCTGGCTGAAATACATCGTCCAGGCATAGCCGAATGCCAAGGCTGGCAGGCGATTCAACTGGTCACGAGGAACCGAAGCGAACCATTCTCGTAGACCCGCAATTTCTCCCTGTCGTAATGCAATATCGATAAGCACGCCTGCGCTTACCCGGTGCGCCCAGCGATGGTCGTGGGCATCCAAAGCAGCAGTTATCGTCTCGCGGTATTCGCCTTGTCGCCAATGCCAGTAGGCGATGCGCTTCAACAAATAGGAAATTCGGTCTGGCATGAGTACGCGCAACTCCTCGCGCAGAAAATCGCGGAGCACCGGGAGCATTACTAACTTCTCCCCATCATTCGCCAGCCCTGCAACCAGCACACCATGGACAGCGCTCAGGCGCTTGAGCCAATGTTCTAGGTCCGAATTCGCTTTAAAAACATAGCGATAGCTTTCCGGTGTAACCGTTTGCAAGATTGACGCGTTACGCAGAACTTCCCGTTCTTCGACGGTCAATTTGGCAAACACGTCGTTATGCAAGAAGTTCTGCACTTCTGGCCACTGTATGGGCGAAGATAATGGCTCGGCTCGGTCGACAGCGAAACGCAGCAATGCGGGCCAGCCGCCAGTCAGTTCCAAAGCGCGTTCAGTGGACCATGGCGCCCCCGATAGAAGGGCAAGTTCATCTATCTCGGCTTCGTTGAATGCTAAGCTTTCCGACCGCATTCTTACGACCCCGGGCAAAAGAGCGAGCCGTGACAAAAACTCCACGCCAATGGGGGCGAAGGCAAGTTTGACGCTGGAAGGCGTCTCGCAGATAATCCGCTCCGCCAAGTCAGCAAAAGCCGGTATAAATTCGTCGAAACACAACAAGATTGGCTGCTCGGTTTTCCAAAGCCGGGCGAACAGTACAGCCTCTCCCTCGTGCACGCCCTTTGTTTGCGGCGCATCCGGTCCCGACAACTGATCGAGGATGGCCTGCATCACACGTTCTACACACGAACCATCGCTGCCCTCCGCAGTTTCGAACTCAGCGAGGCTAAGGTAAGCTGCGTTCCCGGAACCTGCATCTTCTGCCATGATCGCCAACTGCGTCGATTTCCCAAAGCCGCTGGGTGCGCAGTAGACGAGCGCCTTCGCACCTTGATGGGCCTCATGCGAGAGGCGCTCGCGCCGGATGGCAGACTGAGCAAAAACGTGCCTGCGCTGGGCCATGCGTCTGTTGTATAACTGCAAGGTGGGGTCGAGCCCTTCTTGCCCGAGCGGCGTTTTCCCGTCGACCCCACCCGCTGTCATCATAATGATTCCTCTTAACTTCGGCGGCACCGACCGCTGCTTATCTGTCCCGGCAATTGAATTTGCCGTACCGGGAATGCGGATCAGGAGTGTCGTCAGAAGCGATAGGCAAGGCCAATATTGACGACAATTGGGTCCACGCCGACCTTGGCCTTGACTCGCGCGGGGCCAAGATTACCGCTGATATTTCCATTGAAAGGAATATAGCGGGTATCGAGGTTGAGCAATAGGCTCGAATTCAGAGCTACACGCGTTCCGACCTGCAGCGCGGGAGCCAAGTGTCGCGCACATCGAATTCGGCAATTGCGCCGTCTTTCTCGTTTAGGAATAGCAGGCGCGCTACGCCTCCCCCTGCATAAAGAGAGACGTTACTCCCGATCGGCTGATGATATTGAAGCGACAACACCGCAGGTCCATAATCAGTCGAGCCGAGCGCAAGACCTCCGATAGAGCCGGTTCCTTGCAGCCTCGCGCTAGCAGGGATACCGCCGAACAGATTCACCGCAATCCGGTCAGACAGAAAATAGGATAGGTCGAAAGTGACCGTTTCGTCATTATTGATGGTGACGCCTGCTCCCGGCAGGTCACCCCCGCCAACCGAAACCTCGTCCAACTGCTCACTGGTCAAAACCTCTGACGCGGAAACAGCGACTACGAAATCCCCGCGTTTATACATGCCGCCATCTTGGGCTGAAGCCGCACTCCCCCACATGAGAGCCAGACCCAGAACACAACAGGATGTCGGGAATTTTACATTGAATGGATTCATTTCTTCTCTCCCAGATACAGTTATCTTGTCCGGGCCAGGCCCAGCTTCACTAATTTCTCCGGGCACCGCCGGAGTTTTCTTGAGACCGAGCGGCCTCAGGCAGCATTTGCGTCCAACGTACCGACCTTGCCCAAAATCATGTCGGCGGCGTTCTCTGCAATCATCATGGTCGGCGCATTGGTATTACCGGCCACGAGGCTGGGCATGATCGAGCGTCCACGACCCGGAGGCCTGAGATACCCCGGACACGAAGCGAGGCGTCGACTACGGACTCCGCATCCGCACCCATTCGGCAGGTGCCCGTGGGATGGTAAATTGTTTCGGCAGTGTCGCGGATAAACGCGGCAATTTCATCGTCTGTCTGGACCGACGGCCCGGGATGCACCTCAGCAGCACTATGAGCGGCCATCGCCGGCGCATCCAGAATGCGCCGACCGATCTTGAATGCCGCGATTATTGTCTTGAGATCATCAGGATCGGCTAGGTATCCAGGCTGGATCAGCGGGTCGGCCATTGGATCAGATGATTTCAAGGAAATGTAACCGCGGCTTTTCGGCAGCAGATCGCAGATATGAAGCGTGTAACCATATCCGAAGGCAACTTTTCGCCCGTGATCTTTGAGATAAGTAGGCAGAAAGTGGAACTGAACATTAGGCCGATCTCGGTCAGGCGAAGACTGGACAAAACCACCTGCTTCCGCAACGTTGCTGGTAAGAAAGCCCCGCCGTGAAAAAATATACGACCACAGCCCCCCGAGGGCTCTTGGTATGAAGCTGGCTGCCACCCCGATCGGCTTGCGCGAATTTGCTGCGTTCATGATGGTGACGTCGAGGTGATCAGCCATGTTCTGACCGACCTCGGGTAAATCGTGTACGATCGGAATGCCATTATGGCGCAACACAGCACTATCCCCGATCCCCGACAGCATCAGCAATTGTGGAGAATTCACGGTGCCACCAGACAGTAGGACTTCACCACCCGGTTTGAGCTTCAACTTTTTCGACTCGCGCGCCTGGCGGTAAGCGACGCCAACGGTCGATTTGCCATTCATCAACACGCGCTCGGCGCGCGCATCGGTAATAATGTCCAAGTTCGCCCGCTCCTCGACCTGGCGCAAAAAGGCCTGCGCTGAACTCCATCGCCGACCGTTGCGCTGTGTCACTTGGTAATATCCGAGGCCTTCTTGGCTGTCCGCGTTGAAATCCGGATTGACCGGGAACTGGAGTTCCCGCCCCGCTTCGACGAAATCATCGCTGAGCGGGTTTACCGTGCGCAAATCGCCGACGCTCAATTCACCGCCCTGTCCGTGAAAACCTCCAGCCGGGTGACGTTCGTTGTCCTCCATGCGCCGGAAAAGTTCGCTCGCACGGTCCCACCCCCACAAAGCCGATCCTGCCGCTTCCTGCCAATATTGATAATCGTCTGGATGACCGCGAATATAGATCATCGCATTGATCGAGGACGAGCCACCAAGTGTCTTTCCTCTGGGCCAGAACAAGCGCCGCTTATTAAGATGATCCTGCGGCTCGGTTTCGAAAGCCCAGTTGAGTTTTTGTTGTTGGCGAGAAGCGCGATTCCAATCGGCATGTGGATCAGCGGGCTTTTGTCCCTTGGGCCAGCCTCTAGCAGAGCCACCCGTTTCTTGCCATCGGCGGACAATCGGTTGGCGAGGACGCAACCGGCCGAACCGGCCCCGATTATTATGTAGTCATACATGGTTCGCTTGTTCCTTGCAGAATGTACGCATCAGCCCAGCACCCGGACTACGAGGTCGATCAAACGGCGTACGCGCGGCGTGTAGGGAGGATAGAGCCAAGAAAGGATTGAAAACCGATCTTCCAGGATGGCCCGCTCATGTGAGAATGAACGAAAGCCATACTCGCCGTGCGCGGCCCCTATCCCGGAATTGTTCACTCCGCCGAAAGGGAGGTTTGGATGGAGAAATTGGGCGACCGTGACATTGATTCCAATCCCGCCAGTCGAGGTGTTCGCGATCACGCGGTCGATTAATCCCCGGTCCTTCTCGAAGATATAGAGTGCCAGAGGTTTCGGCTGCGAATTGATCCTTGCAATGACGTCATCCAGATTATCGAACGGAATGAGCGGGAGCAGGGGTCCAAACAATTCCTTTTCGGCGATGTCCATGTCAGGGTTCATGCCTCTCAACACGGTCGGTGAAATGTAGTTTTCACTCGAGTCGAATTCGCCGCCGAAAGCGATCTCCCCGCCCTTCGTGCGTGCATCCTTTACGAGGGCGTGCAGCCGCTTGAAATGGCGGGCGTTGACGATCCGGCAATAGTCGGGGTTAGCCTTCAGATTACGATTGTCGTTCCCGTAGACCCTGCAGATTTCTGTGATGACAGCGTGCTCGAATTCTTGGGCAATACTGCTATGAACATAAACATGGTCGGGCGCGATGCAGGTCTGCCCGTTGTTTGCGAATTTACCCCAAACGATACTCTGTACCGCCTTGCGCATATTCGCCCCGGGGCCGACAATGGTCGGCGACTTCCCACCCAATTCAAGCGTTACCGAAGAAAGATTGCGCGCTGCTGCTGCCATCACAACCTTGCCAACTGCCGGACTACCGGTGAAGAAGATATGATCGAACGGCTGCTCTAAAAGGCTCTGGGAGGTTTCAATTCCGCCCTGGACGACAGCTACATGCAATGGTGAAAAGACCTCGCGCACGATGTCGGCGATTACGCCCGACGTGTGCGGTGTCAGTTCTGAGGGCTTGATCACGACGCTGTTTCCGGCCGCGATCGCTGAAACCAAAGGGGCTAGCGAAAGATTGACCGGGTAATTCCAGGGCGCGATAATGAGGCACACACCCTTGGCTTCCGGGCGAACCCGCGCCCGCGTGCCGACCATGCTCAATGTCAACGACGCGCGACGGGGTTTCATCCACTGCCTGAGATGTCGTTTCGCGTGCCGTATTTCTTGCAGGACCGGGAATATTTCGGTCAGCTTGACTTCCGATGCAGGCTTGCGGAAATCACGTTCGCAGGCCTCAGTGATCTGCGTTTCGTGCGCAAGCATAGCCTTACGCAACCTTTCAAGATCATCAAGCCGCGCATTTCGATTATACTGTGTCCGATGCGCCAGCTGGGTAGCCTTCATTTGTGCTAAAAGGTTGTCATATTCTCTAATCGCATTGCCCGGAGATCCAGCTGGTTTCAGAATTTCGGCAATTCCCATTAAATTAAGCTTTCATCTGAATTGTCGTCATTTAATCGCGCACAAGGACATAATCGCCCTTGGATGCTCCGCAATCGGGACAGCACCAGTCGTCTGGTATTTCTTCGAACCGAGTTCCCACCGCAAATCCCTCGTGCTGATCGCCTGTTGCCTCGTCATAGATATGCCCGCAGGTGATGCAGACCCACTTTCGAAATGGGGCCCCTGGAGCGGCGCTGGTCGTCGTGGAACCATCTGGGGTGATGGGCGTGCTTGCGCCAACTTCGGCGGCCTGCGATCCTCCATCAATCGGAGTAAAATCGATCTTGTCGCGCACAGCGCAGTCGGGACATGACCAGCTTTCCGGCACCTCGCTCCACGGCGTTCCAGGTCCGAAACCTTCATGAGGGTCGCCATCGGCCTCGTCATAAATATAACCGCAATCAGGGCACTGATATTTCGCCATCGATAAACCTCGTAATTTGTTCTGGAGAGCCATGGTGCGGATTGCACCGCTCGGTGGGACACCGCAGTGACCTTGGGCACAAAGCTTTCACAGCGTTCGACCCTACAAACCTGCACCGCCACTCGGTTGGGAAGAACGGCGCAGGGTGGGTGTGGGAAGAGACTCTACCCTGCGCCGAAAAGTTTTACGCAGCGTCCGCGAACTTTCTTTCGTAATATGCCCGTTTGCCCTTGCGTATCTGGATTTTACTCAGATCGCCGCCGGCCCAAGCGACGGTACGCTTGTCCATCACGGCCCGGTATGCAGCTGGGAATAGTGCGAGAAAAACATCCCTGGATAGCCGAGCGGAAGCGCCGGCAAATCCTCAAAATTACGCAGCGACTGATAGGACCGCGTCGGATGCGCATGGTGATCCGAATGGCGCTGCAAATGAAACAGGATCAGGTTTGACATGATATGGTTCGCGTTCCACGAGTGCCGCGGCTGCTGGTGCTCATACCGGCCATTCGGCAACTTCTCGCGCAGCAGGCCGTAATGCTCGATATAATTCGCGCTCGTCAGCTGCCACCAGCCATACGCCATTTGAATCGGTAGGAAGACTAGCATGATCGTGCCAAATGCGGCGATCAGCGCACCATAAAGCAGGACGGTGACGACCATCGGCTGGAGAATCTCGTTTTTGAGAGTCCAGGGGCTACTGCCACAACGGGCGAGGCGTTCCTTTTCCAGATGCCAAGCGCGTTTGAATGCACCCGGAATTTCGCGCAGCGAGAAAATGTAAATATTCTCGCCCATTTGCGAAGTTGCGGGATCTAGCGGCGTCGCTACGTCGCGGTGATGCCCTTTGTTATGTTCGATGAAGAAGTGTCCGTAGCCGACAACGGCAAGCACAAGCTTTGCCATCCAGCGACTGAACGAGGATTTCTTATGTCCAAGTTCGTGGCCGGTGTTGAGTGCCAATCCGTTGACGACACCCAACGAGAGGGCCAGCGCAATAAATTCAAGCGCGCTGAGATCCTGGGTGGCAACCCACCATGCGCAGCCGATCAGCGCGGCGAAGTGTATTGGCACCGTAAGGTAGAGAAGCACGCGATAATATGTACTTTTTCAAGTTTTTCTACCGCGCTTTCGGGCGGATTGGAGTAATCCTGACCAAATACAAAATCAAGCGCTGGAATAATTAAATACCACAGGATCAGAACCAGTCCATACCAGATGCTCCAGCCCGTTTCCGAAACGAGATAAAGGCCTACCAGAGGCGTTGCTGGCCAAAGAACGGAGAGTATCCATAGTGCTTTTTTCTTGTCGACATAGTTCAGTGCCGCATCGCCATCTAGATGCGACTTATTCAATGCGTGGCTCACCATCCGTTCTACCTTTCAAATGCATCCCTAGTCCATAAATGGATCGGACTTTTTCGAATTTCGTGTCCGATTCCTATCTGCAACAAGTAGACAGGCATATGAGGGGTATTCAACTACCTGATCGGGTAGTTTTAGGCGTTTTTCGATTGGATAGGCCGTTAAGGAGCGCCTCTGAGGAGCCGCGGGATAGGATTGTACCGGCTTAGGAGGCGCAAATAAGAATGAGGCGAGCGCGACGAAGCCGAGACAAGAGTCTTTGGTTTTGCCAAACGCCCTATGAAGCGCTTCGGGAAAGGCTATAATCGCAGGTAGAGAGTGTCTCCCCAGACACCCGATGTACACACCGCGCGCATATGGCATCGACGCAACGGTGAATATCTAATGCGCGACGCGCGCAACGCTGCCTACGCCTCTCAACGTTGCC
>NZ_PYIA01000044.1:0-8385 GCF_013265645.1 Sphingopyxis sp. BSNA05
CCTCTGAAGAGGAGGGGCTAAGTGTGCTTATACCTTCGAAGTCAGTTCCGGAACCGCATCAAACAGATCGGCAACCAGTCCGATATCCGCGACCTGGAAAATCGGGGCGTCTTCGTCCTTGTTGATTGCGACGATGATCTTGCTGTCCTTCATGCCGGCGAGATGCTGGATCGCGCCGGAGATGCCGATGGCGATATAGACTTCCGGAGCAACGATCTTGCCGGTCTGGCCGACCTGATAGTCGTTCGGGACATAGCCCGCATCGACCGCAGCGCGCGAGGCACCGATGCCGGCGCCGAGCTTGTCGGCGAGCGGGGTGATGACTTCCTCGAACTTCTCGCCTGAACCCAGAGCACGACCACCGGAAACGATGATCTTGGCGCTGGTCAGTTCGGGGCGTTCGGACTTGGCGATTTCTTCGCTGACGAAGCTCGACAGGCCAGCGTCGCTGGCGCCGCCAACGGCTTCGATGGTGCCTGAGCCGCCTTCGGCTGCTGCCTTGTCAAAGGCGGTGCCGCGGACGGTGATGACCTTCTTGGCATCCGAAGATTTGACCGTTGCGATCGCGTTGCCGGCGTAGATCGGCCGGGTGAACGTGTCTTCGCTTTCGACCGAGAGAATGTCGCTGATCTGCATGACGTCGAGCAGGGCTGCGACGCGCGGGGCGATATTCTTGCCGGTGGTGGTGGCGGGCGCGAGGAATGCGTCATGCGTGTCCATCAGGCTGGCGATCAGCGGCGCGGCATTTTCCGGGAGCTGGTTGGCGAGCGAAGCGTCGTCGGCGACATGGACGGTGGCGACGCCAGCGACTTGGCAACCTGTTCGGCAACGCTGCCACAGCCGGAGCCGATGACCAATGCATGGACTTCGCCCAATTGCGACGCGGCGGTGACAACGGCCAGCGTCGCGTCTTTCATGGTGGTGTTGTCATGTTCTACGAGTACGAGAGTTTTCATTTTGTAACTCCTTAAATCCTTGTTCCATTCCGTTCGTGCTGAGCCTGTCGAAGCACCTTGTCCCACCATCCTTCGACAAGCTCAGGATGAACGGGGGTGATTGGGCTCAAACGGTTAAATGGCTCCGACAGCTTTGAGTTTCGCGACCAGCGCGTCGACGTCTTCGACCTTTTCACCGGCCTGGCGAACCGGAGGCTCGCTGACGGTGATAGTGGTGAGACGCGGGCTGATGTCGACGCCGTAATCGGCTGGCGTTTTCTCATCCATCGGCTTTTTCTTCGCCTTCATGATATTCGGCAGCGACGCATAGCGCGGCTCGTTGAGGCGCAGGTCGGTGGTGACCACGGCGGGCAGGTTCAACTTGACCGTTTGCAGGCCGCCATCGATTTCGCGTTTGACGGTGATGCTGTCGCTGTCGAGCTCAACGGTATTGGCAAAGGTACCCTGGCCCCAGCCGAGCAAGGCTGCGAGCATCTGGCCGGTCTGGTTCGAATCGTCATCGATCGCCTGCTTGCCGGTGATGACCAGCTGCGGGGATTCTTCCTCGACGATTTTCGCGAGGATCTTGGCAACGCCCAATGGCTCGACTTCTTCGTCGGTCACGACCAGGATAGCGCGGTCCGCACCCATGGCGAGCGCGGTACGCAATGTTTCCTGCGCCTTTTGCGGGCCAACCGAAACCGCGACGATTTCTTCCGCCTTGCCGGCCTCTTTCAGGCGGATGGCTTCCTCGACGGAGATTTCGTCAAACGGGTTCATCGACATTTTGACATTGGCGAGATCGACGCCGCTGCCGTCGGACTTGACCCGCGGTTTCACGTTATAATCTATGACCCGTTTTACGGGCACCAGGATTTTCATTGCTGTTTCCTCTTTTTCAAATTTCACTACGCGATTAACTTACGTTCACGTAAACGTCAAGTTTTTGCGCTGCGGTGCAGCATTCTCGATTTTGCGGCACCATGGCCGCCTCCGTTCGTGCCGGGCTTGTCGAAAGGGCGAACTGGCGCTTTCCAGCGTCCTTCGACAGGCTCAGGACGAACGGGATATGGCTTCCCGTCCGCTCAAGCGGCCTCTTTGACCTGCGCGACGATTTTCTTCGCGGCATCGCCGAGATCGTCGGCCGATACGATTGGCAGACCGCTATTGGCCAGGATTTCCTTGCCCTTTTCAACATTGGTGCCTTCGAGGCGCACAACCAGAGGCACCGACAGATCGACTTCCTTGGCCGCGGCAACAATACCTTCGGCGATGATGTCGCATTTCATGATGCCGCCAAAGATGTTGACGAGAATGCCCTCGACCGCCGGATCGGCGAGAATGATCTTGAACGCTGCCGTGACCTTTTCCTTGGTCGCGCCGCCGCCCACGTCGAGGAAGTTGGCAGGGAAAGCGCCATTCAGCTTGATGATATCCATCGTCGCCATCGCCAGGCCGGCGCCATTGACCATGCAGCCGATATTGCCGTCGAGCTTGATGTAAGCGAGGTCGGACTTGCTGGCTTCGACTTCTGCCGGATCTTCTTCGGTTTCGTCGCGCAGCGCGGCGAGATCGGGGTGCCGCATCAGCGCGTTGCCGTCGAAGCTCATCTTGGTGTCGAGCACGATCAGCTGCTGGTCTTCGGTGACCACGAGCGGGTTGATTTCGACCATTTCGCAATCCATCGCGAGGAAGGCGTCATAAAGTTTCTTGCCGAGCTTCTGCGCCTGCTTGTTGAGGTCGCCATCCAGCCCCAGCGCGAAAGCGATGGTCCGACCGTGGTGTGGCATGAAGCCCTGTGCCGGATCGATGGTGATCGTCTTGATCTTTTCCGGGGTGTTATGGGCTACGTCTTCGATGTCCATTCCGCCTTCGGTGGAGACGACCATCGCCACGCGGCCGCTGGCCCGGTCGACCAGAATCGAAAGATAAAATTCCTTCTCGATATCGACGCCGTCGGTGACATAGAGGCGATTGACCTGCTTGCCTTCGTCACCGGTCTGGATCGTGACCAATGTATTGCCCAGCATTTCTTCTGCATTGGTGCGCACTTCGTCGACCGATTTCGCCAATCTCACGCCGCCCTTGGCGTCCGGCCCCAGTTCCTTGAACTTGCCCTTGCCGCGGCCACCCGCGTGAATCTGCGCCTTTACAACGTAAAGCGGTCCGGGGAGTTTCTCGGCTGCGGCAACCGCTTCGTCAACGGTGAGCGCAGCATAGCCGGCAGGAACAGCGATGCCATGTTTGGCAAGCAGTTCCTTGCCTGATATTCGTGAATGTTCATGGGAAGGGTGAGCACCTTTCAAATTGGAGGTCTTGAATCTCAAGACACGCGATGAATTGGCACGGCTAAAGCACAGTCACGCGCCTATTTCCACCCTGTTTCGTGATAATTATCAGATGTTCTAGTCTGGCTCGCCACCGCACGTCCCCGCGGCGCGTTTAAAGCATCAGACGCATGGCGCAACGGCGATTTCCCGGCAGACCATTTTCGATTTCGGCCTCGAGTATGTCCGCGAGTCGTTTCGGCATTTCCGCCTCATTCAGCGTCCGGTAGCCCAGCTTTTGATAGAATGTCTCGTTGAACGGCAAGTCCCGGAAAGTCGTCAGGGTCAGCGCCGCAAGGCCGTTGTCCCTGGCATATTCTGCTGCTGCCTCCAGCAAGCGTCGCCCGAGGCCTTGGCCCTGATGCCCGTCCGCGACCGACAGTTCGATGATGTGCAGGGCATCGCCAAATATCGCGCTGGTAACGAACCCGATGCTGCGCCCTTCCGTCTCGGCGAGCCAGACCGTGCCTGCATCGATATGGACCCGGTGCTGTTCAGCGGACATAACCGCTTCGCCGGCGATCCATTCCAGGCCCGCCACCGACAGGAAAGCATTTGCCGCAGAGCGTTCGATAGCCGGAAACCCGGCGGCATCATCGGCATTTGCCGGTCGGATGCAGATGCCGGTCATTCCCGGGCCGCGCCTACTGAACCGCGCAGATCAGCCCGGACGACGTCACGACACCGAGAATTTCCGGATCCTGCAACGACCGGGTCTCTTTGACAAATTCCTTGACCGTCACCTCACCGGGATCGCGCTTCTTCAGCTTTCCCAGATCACCGAGCTTTTTGAGCTGCCCCAGCGACAGGCGATCCACCATCCTGTCGGCCATGCAGGCCGACACCGGCGCGGACAATCCCGCACTCATCAGCCGTTGCGAACCCGGGTTTCGGGGGTGGCGCAAGCCGCTAGCAGCATGCATCCAGCCAGGGTCAGGCCCGTAATTTTCCAGCTTTTCAAGATTTCAGTCGCTCCAGCACATCCTCATTCCGGATTCGGCGATAGCGCGCCATGACCAGGCTGAACAGTCCAAACAGCAAGAGGCCGATGGCCACCGCAATATAAAGCCAGTTGGTTGATCGCAAGCTGTCCAGCACCTGTCCGACACCGCCGACATTGCCTGTATCGCCGCTCAAGGCAGCCGATGTGATTTGCCACCCAAGGACAGCGAATATGACGGCCCGAGCAGCATATCCCGCTTGCCCCACATATTTGGCCAGAGCGGGTGCGTCAGCATCGAGCAGCCCCATGAACTTTGCGGTATAGGCTTTGACCGCTTGATTTATGGCCGCTGCGATAAAGCCAATTCCTATCACGCCCAGCAGCACATCACCCATAGGCATGGATGCCAGCGTACCGGCCGCCTGGCCGGCGGATTCCCCATCACCCGTGGAGCCTGAAGGCCAGCCCAGAACGGCTTTGAATGCCAGATAGCAGAGGAATATATGGGCCAATCCGCTGGCTGCATGGCCGATGCGGATCGCCAAGCCTTTGGCGTCGGTACCATTGCCCTGCAAATCCATTGCCGCACCATAGAGCCGGAAAATTCCGTAGCCCAGCAAACCGAGACCAACCAGGGCCAGCAGGATCGCTCCTGCCGACATGGTTTCGATTTCTTCCAATACGCCGGTTGTTCCGGTCGAGCCGGCGGTGGTCAGAGTGAGATATCCCGCAAGACCGTAAACGACCGCACGACCGAGATAACCGGCGCGTGCGAAATTTTCGATATTGGTGACGCGGGACATGCAAGGCTCCTGTTAATCTGCTTGGCAGCTTAACGCACAGGATAGCCGTTAGGTTGCGTTCATTTCTTGCTTTTCGCCAGTTCAATCGCCTCGAGCACGACGCGCCGCGCTTCGTCCGCATCGCCCCATTTGCCGACCCGCACCCATTTTTCGGGCTCGAGATCCTTATAGTGGGTGAAGAAATGCTCGATCTGTTGCATCACGATTTCGGGCAGATGGCTGCCTTCGTCGATCTTGCGATAATAGGGGAAGGTCGCGTCGATCGGGACGCAGAGCAGCTTTTCATCGCCGCCATGCTCGTCTTCGAGATTGAGAACCGCGATCGGGCGGCAGCGCACGACGCAGCCCGGCATGAAGGGCGAACGGGCGACAACCAGCGCGTCGAGCGGGTCGCCATCGGGCGACAATGTGTGCGGAATGAAGCCGTAATTGGCCGGATAGCGCATCGGCGTGTGCAGGATACGGTCGACGAAGAGCGCGCCGGATTCCTTGTCAAATTCATATTTTACCGGTTCGCCACCCACCGGGACTTCGATGACGACGTTCAGGCTTTCAGGCGGATTATCGCCAATAGGAATTTTGTTAATATCCATGGAAAAGGGGATCCTTATCTGGTTTTCGGTTGCAACAGCCGGTCTATGCCGCCTTCTTGATCAACACCCTCTCCGGTGATTTTCTCGAGCGCCGGATAGCGCAGGCCATCGGAATGGTCGACCATAAAATTGTGATAGCTTCGCCATTTTTTGCAAAATATCTATCTTGCCATCGCGGCCGCGGTTTTCCTCGATCGCCTGTTTGAGCGCCTCGTCGCTATAGGCCTTGCCGTTGACAGCAGAAATGGTGAGTCCGGACTTGAGCCCGGCCCTGAACGCCGGACTGTCCCAGATCACTGATTTGATCGCTCCCTTGCTGCCCATGATCAGGCCGATGCTGTGGCTGAGGTCGACCTGCTTCCGGCGCTTGTCATTGGCCAATATATAAGCGCTCGGCTTATCGACATAGACGAGCCGATATCCGCCCAGGGTCAGGCCGGTCTTGGGGGCTTCCTTGTTCGTCCGGTAGACCCGTTCTTCGATAAAGGCGTCCCAGTCATAAGGATGGACCTTGTGGAGCGCGGCGATCACGTCCGCCCGCTCATAGGTGACAACGCCCCAGTCGCCGTTCTTGCCGCCGAAAAAGGCGCGAGCGAAATCCTCCAGCGACTTTTTCCCACCCGATTCGCGGCGGATGATCTGGTCGGCCTCGAGCCAGATCAGCAGGCCCTCGTTATAATAATCCTCGGCCCGCTGCCAGCTGGTCCACGGCTTGGGCTGCCGGGCGGCGATGATCGGATCATGGGTGGTGTCGATCAGCGGGCGCCAGCTCCGTCCGACCCGCTGATCCATGCCCGCCGCGATCGCCGCGAGGGCGTCCAGCGTGTCCTGCTTGGAATAAAGCCCGGAGCGTGCGCCCAGAACATAGCCCCAGAATTGCGTCTGTCCCTCATAGACCCAGAGCAGATTGTCGCGCATCGGCTGGCGGAAATCGGGCGTCCACATGCCCTGCGGCCGGCGATATTTGCCGTTCCAGGCATGGGTGATCTCGTGCGGCAGCAGATTGCGCCGGCCCGGACCGCTGTCCCAATTGGTGAAATATTCACGGTTCACGCCATTTTCCGATGACCGGTGATGTTCGAGACCAATGCCGCCCATTTCGTCGGTCAGCGCCAGCAGGAAATCATAGCGGTCATAAGGGTGGCTGCCGAATAACGCTTCCGCTTCCCTGACCAGCTTGATGTGGGGCGCGATCTGGTCTTTTTCGGCTTCAGGAACTTGGCGTCATCCGCGACGATATTGAGATGGACGCGGCTGGTCAGCTGATGGGTCTGGAAATATCGCCCGGCGAAAACCGGGCTGTCGACCAGCGTGTCATAGTCGGTCTTCTGATAGATGACTCTGTTGCCGCTGGTCGATTTCGGACGCAGGGCGCTCGCCGCCTGCCAGCCTTCGGGATAGATGGCCGTCGCCTCTACCGGAATCTGCCGAACATAATAGCCGGCCGGATAGAGTGACACCTGATGCCAGCGCAGGTTGAGCATCGAGGGCGCCATGACGATGCGGCCGTGGCTGCTGGTGGTGGCCGAGACAAATTCGAATTTAGCGGTGATCGCGTCAACATTTTCCGGCACGGTCAGGTGGAAGGCGAAGACATCGACATCGTCGCGGACCCAGGGCAGTTTTTCGCCATTGGCGGTGAATTCCAGCCCGGTGATTTTCTCGATCTCGCCGCGCGGCGCGTGATTGCCGGGGAGCCATTCGGGGTAGAGCAGGGTGAGGCTACCGGCTTTCGCGACCGGAATCGTCTGGGTCACGCGGAAAATGCCCTGGTCATGATCGCGGGCATCGACGGTCAGGCCCATGGTACCGGGATAGGCAATGTCCTGCGGTTCGGGGATCCGGTCCTGCGGCGCGAAATAGGCCGGCTTGCTCAGCCCGTCGGGCATTGCCGAGCCCGATGTAGAGATGCCGAGGGCCAGAAACAGACCGAATATGCCAACCAGACGCATGCGTAGATAATCCTTTGATGATCGGGGCGCGTAAATGGGGGATTTTGCAACTTTCGTCCAGAGGCCATGTGCAAATAAGCCACTTCCGCTTTGCCGCTTCACTGGCTAAAGCGCTCCCCATGGCAAAGATACAGACACCCCAGCCGGTGCGCGGCACGCAGGATATATTTGGCGAAGAGCAGGAGCGGTTCCAGCATGTCGTGGAAACCTTCGAGCGCGTACGGCGGCTCTATGGATTCAAGGGCGTTGAAATGCCGGTTTTCGAACCGACCGCGGTCTTTGCCCGCTCGCTCGGTGAGACCACAGATGTTGTGTCCAAGGAAATGTACAGCTTCGAAGATCGCGGCGGCGACAGCCTGACCCTGCGGCCCGAATTTACCGCGGGCATTTGCCGGGCGTTTCTGACCAACGGCTGGCAGCAGCATGTGCCGCTGAAACTGTCGGCACACGGACCCCTGTTCCGTTATGACGTCCGCAAAAGGGCCGTTACCGCCAGTTCCACCAGCTCGATGCAGAGATTATCGGCGCGGGCGAAGCGGCGGCGGATGTTGAATTGCTCTGTTTTGCAGACCAGCTTTTGAAGGAGCTGGGCATTGATGACGGCGTGACCTTGCAGCTCAACACATTGGGCGATGCGGAGAGCCGGGAGGCCTGGCGCGCGGCGCTGGTCGAACATTTCTCCGATCATCAGGCGGAACTGTCGGACGACAGCAAGATACGGCTGGAAAAAATCCGTTGCGGATATTGGACAGCAAGACACCCAATGACCGCGCGATTGTCGCGACAGCGCCGACGATTGATCCCTATCTGACCGCCGAAGCGGCGGAATTTT
>NZ_PYIA01000045.1:0-10035 GCF_013265645.1 Sphingopyxis sp. BSNA05
TCGGATTATAGCTCATCGGATGCCAGTTATGCGCGCCCAGCGCCCCCGGGATCGCGACAAAGGGCTCCTTGGTCTTGTAGAAGCGGGCGGCCGGATTTTCGATCGGCCGGCCAGTGGCCAGATCATAGCCTTCGGCCCAGTTGATCCCGTCGACGAAGGGTTCGGCGCTGATCAGCGTGCCGTCGAGCCGGTCGATAACGAAGAAAAAGCCGTTTTTCGGGGCGTGATAGAGCACTTTGCGCATCTTGCCGTCGATCGGCAGCTCGGCCTGGATGATATGCTGGGTCGCGGTATAGTCCCAGGTCTCGGCCGGTGTTTCCTGGTAATGCCAGAGATATTTTCCGCTATCGGGGTCGACCGCAACAATCGAGGAGAGGAACAGATTGTCGCCTTCGCCACCCGAGCGCAGGCCGTGGTTCCACGGATTGCCATTGCCGACGCCGAAGTAGAGCTGGTCGAGATCCTCGTCATAGACGATGCTGTCCCAGACCGTACCGCCGCCGCCGGAGACTTTCCATTCGCCGTCGCCCCAGGTCTTGTTGGCTGCCTTGGCAAAAATCTCGTCGCTCGCCGCGCCGTCTGCTTCGCCCTTCGGATTGGGAACGGTGTAGAAGCGCCATTTCAGCAAACCGTCTCGGACATTATAGGCCGAGACATAGCCGCGCACGCCGAATTCCGCACCGCCATTGCCGATGATCACCATATTCTTGACCACCCGCGGGGCGCCGGTGATCGTATAGGGCTTGCTGTTGTCGGTGGTCTGGGTTTCCCAGAGCCGCGCGCCGGTATTCGCGTCCAGCGCGATCAGCCGGCCGTCGATGGTGCCGAAAAACAATTTGCCGCGGTTGATCGCAACGCCGCGATTGACCACGTCGCAACAGGCGTCGACCGCTTTTTCGCCGGCCACCCCGGGATCATAGGACCAGAGTTCCTCGCCGGTCTTGGCGTCATAGGCAAAGACCTTCGACCATGCGGTGGAGATATAGAGCTTGCCGTCGACGACGACCGGCGTCGCTTCCTGGCCACGGGCATCGGGCAGGTCCTTGAACCAGGCGATGCCGAGTTCGGCGACATTGCTGTCGTTGATCTGGGTGAGCGGGCTGTGGCGCTGTTCCTTGGCGTCAAAGCCGATATTGTCCCAGTCCGCGTTGACCACCGCGTCGGGCGTTGCCGGATCACCGGTCTGGCTCTGGCAAGCCACCAGCAAAAGAGGTGCCAATAAATATCCCAGCCTGCGCATCACCCGTCTCCTAAAATCCGCCGGACGGTCCGCCGTCCGTGCAATTTAACTGACTAGCTAAATTCCGGGCGGATGGTCAAGGATTATAGCGGCCACGGTGCCGCGATCTGTCGCACCCGCTAGTCCGTGCCGCTCGCCAGCCGCAATTCCATGCCCGTCCCATCGGCGCGCCAGTCGATCGATGCGCCGAGCGAGGTGGCCAGCGAACTGATCACCCGTGTTCCCAGGCCCGACGAGGACGCCGCACGTTCCGCATCCTGCCGGTTCGCCGTGCCATTGTCCTTGCAGAAAATCGACCATTGCTCGCCCTCGCTCGCAATCACGAATTCGATTTTGCCACCGGCAGCGAAAAGGCCGTGCTTGACGCTGTTCGAGACAAATTCATTGACGATCAGCAGCAGGCCGTTGGCCAGATGCGGGCTGGCATGGTCGCCGCTGACCGCAGCCGAAAGCGCGATGCCGTCGGGAAGCAATTGCTGAAGATCAAGGCAGACCCGCCGGAACAGCGAGGAGAGGTCGACCAGCTGCCCCTGTTCCAGATCGTGCAGTTCGGCGTGCAGCGAGGACAGCGACCGGATCCGCAGGCTTGCATCCTCCAGCGCCAGGCGCACTTTCTCGTCCGGCGCGGCGCGCGCCTTCATCGCGAACAGCGAGCCGATCGAGGCCAGCGAATTTTTCACCCGATGGTCGATTTCCCGGCGCAGCACCTGCTCCCGTTCGAGCGCCTGGCGCAGGTCCAGTTCCCGCATCACCTGGTGCGAGAGTATCCGGATCACCTTGCGCTGCTGTTCGCTCAGCACCCGCGGCTTGGTGTCGAGCACGCACAAAGTGCCCAGCGGCAGGCCGTTGGCGGCTTTCAGGACCGCTCCGGCGTAGAAGCGGAAGCCGTCCTCGCTGGTGCACAGCGGATTGTCGGCCATCCGCTCGTCAGCCAGCGTATCGGGTATTTCGACGAAATCGTCCTGCAGGATCACATGGCCGCACAGGCTGGTGTCGATCGGCGTCGACCGCACGCCCAGCCCGACCTCGGCCTTGAACCACTGCCGCCCCTCGTCGATGAAATTGACCACCGAAACCGGCGCGTCGCACAATTGCGCGGTCAGCTCGACGAGTTCGTCAAAGGCCTGCTCGCGCTCGGTGTCGAGTATGCCGTAGCGGCGCAGTTCGCGGAGGCGCTCGGCCTCCTGGGGATGGAGTTGGGGCTTCATCGGATGCTGATAGCAGAATGGCGGAGAGAAGAAAGAGACTCCGGCGCTGGTGAACTTCGGCGATGGTTTTTGCAGGTCTGCCCGAAACGGTTCGCCGCAGGACCCGCTCGGGCTGCCTGCAGAAGCGGCGAATCTGACGAATATGTTCATCCGGGCGACAGGGTGGTCGGGCCAGTCCGGCCCCTGCTTGTTCACAGGCGGCGCCAGTGCCGTCCCGACCATGCCGCAGACCGAAAGGAAGATTGACAGGCGGCATTCCATCCCCACAGGTCCGGCCGGAGCACGGCCACGCGCATGGCAAGGCCGGACAGATTCGACCGAAGGAGAAATATAATGAACACCAGTTTCCAACCCCGGACAGCCGCCATGCTGCTGGCCACCGCCACCCTGCTGACGCCCGGCAGCCTGCTCGCGCAACAGGAGGCGCGCGACAATATCATCGTCTCCGGCCAGCAGGAAATCGACTTTGCCACGGCGATGGCCGAAGCGCCCGCCGGCCCCGAAATCGAAGGCATCATCTCCGCCCGCAGCGATGACCGCCTGCAGATTACCGCAGACGACGGCGCGCGGACGGTGATCGGCTTCAACGAGATCACCGAGATCAGGGCCAGCAAGGGCCTGTTCGGCATCGGCCGCGAAAGCCTGGGCGGCGAAGCGCTGCTCAACGGCCTGCCGGTCACCGTCAAGACGGTGCAGCTGGGCAGCGATCTGGTCGCCAGCCAGATCAGGTTGAAGGGTAGCGATCTCAAGACCGCCAACATGATCCACAACGGCACCGCCCAAGGCTTTGCCGAACAGACCGCGGCGACCGAGGCGTTGCGCAGCCGGGTCAGCGATATCGACCAATATAATGTGAAGGGCACGACCAACGTCTATTTCGACACCGGCAAGGCAAAGCTCTCTGCCAGCGGCAAGGCCGACCTGTGCGCCACCACCGCGGCGGCGGACGATATGAACAACGCCCTGATCCTGGTCGTCGGCTATACCGATTCGACCGGCGATTATGAATATAACCAGCAGCTCAGCGAGCAACGCGCCAGCCGCGTGGTCAATTATATCCAGCAGAACTGCGGCTGGAAACCCTATCGCATGCTGACCCCGACCGGCATGTCCGAAGCCGATCCGATGGCGAGCAACGACACCGCCAGCGGCAAGGCGCAAAACCGCCGCGTCGCGGTGAATATTCTGGTCAGCAAGGGCCTCGACGGGCTCTAGTCCATGGAATGAAGCGGGGCGGGTGTAAGGCCCGCCCCGTTATCTCGTCGCCAGACCGCGCTCCCCCCGATCAGCGCTGCTTCCTGGTGGTCGCCGCGTTGAAATCGGGGTCTTTTTCGCCACCCAGTTCACAAATTTGCGCACCACCGGATCGGCGAGCAGCGCGTCGACATCCATGCCGTGGCGCTGCAATTCGCTATTGGTGAAATGGGTGATGATGGTCTGCTGGCAGATCGGATGCATCGGCACCGTATCGCGCCCGCCCCGGCTTTTCGGCACCGGATGATGCCAGACAATGGCCTTCCCGGTCGGCCGCCCGCAAAGCCAGCAATCCGGCACCTCCGCCGGAGCCTCCTCCGCCTCGGGCAGATCCTGCCAGCCACCATGTTTCGAATGTTTGCGGGCCATGTTTTGGGGTCTCGGTTGGTGGAGGGTGAGGGGGATGCCTAGGGGGACGGGGGTGGGATTGCTAGGGAAAGGTGGTTGGAGCCAAGCCGCGCAAGCATCTTTACAATCCCGACCTGCACCAATAGTATGACGATCTGTCTGCAAGGAGCTTCACCCATGGCCACCGTCCGCAAAACCATCACGCTCAGCGCAAGCCAGGACGCATGGATAAAATCCCGGATCGCTGGCGGTGCCTTTACCAATGACAGCGAATATATCCGCGATCTGGTCAAGCGCGACCAGTCGCAGGAAGACCGGCTTGCCACGTTGCGCGCGGCGATAGCGAGGGACTCGACAGCGGCACCAGCGACCAGTCGCTGGACGATATATGGAGCGCCGCCGAAGACCGCGCTGCCCATGGCTGACCTGCGCCTCAGCAGCGCGCCGCAAGTGATCTGGCCGAAATAGCCGATTACACCATCGCCGAATTCGGCATCGATCAGGCCCGGCGCTACCGCGACCAGTTTCAGGCCTGTTTCCGGTCTCTGCTGGATAACCCCCTGCTTGGTAGCAGCGCCGAGGAGGTCGCCCCGGGATTGCGGCGTATTCGTCAGCAGGCGCATGTTGTTTTTACAGGGTTGAGCGGGATGGGCTGCTTATTGTGAGAGTGCTGCATCACAGCATGGATTTCGAGCGGCATCTTTAACTTGCATCCATGGCGACGGCTTTTACAAAAACACCTGGTTATGTGGAACCGGCGGACAGCGCCAGAACGCAGATGGCTATGCAGAAATCGCTACGGCCGAATCTGGCGGGTCTGCGACTCGCGAGTTTCGTGCTATTAGTAAACTGTCGCCGCAATTGCCGGTGTAAGTTGCAAACAAAAACAAATATTTTGCTTACTAACGACTATTGTATATCATCGATCGATAGCTCGGTCCCCGCCTTGGGAAAATAAATGCCTGAAAGTAAATTGCAATGCATCTTTCTGAGTTCGTAGCTGTAAATTCCGGCCCGTTAACAAAACTACATATTGAGTTTGCATTCGACGGAGCACGTCCTTTGCCCACGACGATATTAGGTACTAATGGGCGAGGTAAGACAAGTATTTTATCGATGATCACAGATGCCATTTTTGAAGGCGCGGCTCAACATTATCAGGATGTTTTGCCATCCACCGGACTTTCTAGAAAATGGTTTCGGTTGGTAGGGAGCAAAACCGTCAAATCGGGAGCGGCAGGTGGTTTTTCGATTTTGCGGTTTACGGATGAAGGTGCTGATCATTTCTTCGCCGAGAAAGGGGGAAAGTATCCTGGAGAGACGGCGCGCAATGAGTTGCCGGAGTCACTCCATCCGGGCGTCAATTGGTCTGATGATGAAAATCGCACAAGGCGTTCAAATTGCCTGACGGGAGATCCAAATCCATCTTTAAAAATGGTGTTTATGCTTTTTTCCAGCCAGTCGCGCTGAGTTGCCGTATTGGTTAAATCGAGACTCCCAAGTAATGGATTCTTTTGATGCGTCATTGAAATTGAACGGAAAACTCGCCAGACCCATTTTCGTTGAGAATGGTATCCAGGCATTTTCACAGTGGTTGATGGCCGTTCTCTTGGAAACTCTTCGAGACGAGCAATTGATACAAACGAAAGATGGAGTGAACGTTGCTTTGGCTATGCGCCCGCCGCCTGAACATGACGGTGCACCGCTTTGGCAAGCGGCCAATCAATTGCTTAAAGCAATTGTTCGAGATGGCGCGGCGCGGTTCGTTTGGTTTGGGCGGAACCAAGCACAAAAAATTGGCATTGATTTTGGCGATGGGCGTCATGTTAACGGACTCGATGCGCTCTCTTCAGGGCAGGCATCGCTCCTCCTGATATTCGGCACTCTACTTCGTTATGCAGATTCGGCGGCTTCCTTTTCAGGGCTCGAAAATATCAAAGGTATTTGTGTGGTCGATGAAATTGATTCCCATTTACATATAGAACTTCAAACAAGAGTCCTTCCAGAATTGATTGCTTTGTTTCCCAATGTGCAGTTCATTATGAGCAGCCATTCCCCTTTGTTCGCGCTTGCAATGGAGAAGCGGTTTGGTCCTACCGGAATGCGCCACTTTGACTTAGATGTTAACGCATATACATCAGCCAGCGCCTTCTCGGAGTTTGCGGCAGCATTCGAAGCAATCGCTGAAACAGAGCAATTTGAAAAGAGACTTCGGGAAAGGGCTAAAGCCCAAGGCAAGCCGCTTATTTTGCTCGAAGGGGAAACTGACCCCTTGTACATTTGCAGAGCAGCAGAAGCCTTGGGCAAAACAAAACTATTGGATGGTGTTGAACTTCAATGGGTGGGCGAAAAGCTATCGGGCAATGCAACAAACACCGGAAAAGATGCGCTCAAGCACGCTAACAATATGCTTCGGAGCAATCCAAATCTAACAAATAGGCCGATATTGTTGCTCTATGATTGTGACACAAACAAGCCGCCGGAAGACATCGGAAATTTGCACGTTAGAAGCATCCCGGAAAACAATGAAGCAACCATTGCAAAGGACGGAATTGAGAACTTACTTCCCGATGATGTTTTTGAAGACGACATGTATGATTCACGTACCAAAGATGGGAAATACGGCAACACTACGATCATTCGTCAACTTAACAAGACACGGTTATGCAACACGGTCTGCGATGCGAAAACTGACGTGGCGACCTTCAGTGGATTTAAGGTTGTCTTCGAGATTATAGAAGAGCTATTTCCACTGGCTCCAATCGCCAGTGCAACCGTTTAGCTAATCAATATAGCTTCTATTGGGGTTTCGGAATCGTTCTCAGTAAATAGAGCTTAGCTGTAAAGGATAGGGCTGCTGCCAATCACCCGACCCCACCCCCCTCAATAAGGCGGACAATCCAACCCGGTCGGGCTCTTCGTGAATATCTCGTTCCCGGTCTCGGTAATCCTGATACTATGCTCGGACTGCGCGGTCAGCGAGCGGTCGCGGGTGACGGCTGTCCAGCCATCATCCAGCGTCTTGCAGGCATATTTGCCGATATTGATCATCTGTTCGATGGCAGTCAGTGCGGCCCTGCCGTCTTTTTTCACTTGCATTTAGGACGGCATTGCCGTATATAACCTGCATGGATAAAGCGCCGATCCATACTGTCGTCGCAACGCTCGCTTTTCAGAAGAGGGTGAAGGTCCTCGGCGTTAGTGAGGTCGAACTCAATGCGATTTACGACCTGTATCAGTCCGATCCCGACTTCGGCAAGGTCGAGCCTCGCACTGGTGGGTTACGCAAAGGACGCGTCGCGAAACAGGCAACGGGAAAGAGTGGCGGCTATCGGGTGTTCAGCTTTTTCGCTGACGCTGCCAATCCGGTTTTCCTGCTCTGGATGATCGACAAGAGTGACGACGACAGTCTGACCGGCGAACAGAAAAATGCTTTCAAGGCGGCACTGGCAAAACTCAAGCAGGAGTTGAGAAAATGAAGAACGAAGATTTCAACGGCATCATGGAAGGCATCGAAGATGCAACGGCCTTCGTTCAGGGCAAACATGCGCGTGCGCACGTGGTGGCGGGACCGGATATCAAGGCGCTGAGAAAGCGTATCAAGATGACCCAGGCGGTGTTTGCCAGAACCTATCGCCTGCCGCTCGGCACGGTCAAGGACTGGGAGCAGGGCAGGCGCCAGCCCGATGCCCCGGCACGCGCCTTGCTTGCCGTAATCGAGAAAAATCCGGAGATTGTGCAAAGGGCTTTGGCCGAAGGCTGATCTTAATTGGCGATCGCATTCGGGTGACAGTGCATTTTTTATGCGGTGGCCATAACGAAGATATAGGTGCACCTGTCTCCGTAAGCAGTTCCCAATGACTTTTAGCGCTCAATATGCGATTTACCCATATTTGATGCGAAAGTGGGTGGCACTATGGCTATTCGAGACTGGCTGAAACGGATCATCGGAAGCGATGGCGACGCGATCGAGAGCAATGAGCCGGCACAGGAAGTGGGACCACCTGCGAGTATTGGGTCGAGCAGGAATGAAGTGATCTCATATGCAGTGAAACTTTCAACGCTCGTCATTGACCAACCAGATGCAATGGCCTTTTATCGTACTGTCTTTGCCGATCATCCGAACCAGTTTGTCGCGTACAATGATCTTCGCAAGCAGGGTAACTTGCTCGATAAAGACGAACTGAAAGCAATTGGCCTTCGGACAAATGTGAAGATGTCTGCACAATTTCTTGCTACTTTGAACGAGCGTGGTCGCAATGACCCGATGGAGGCAGCTGCTGTAGTTGGCTTGACAGTTTCGACGGCTCTTTGCACTTGGCGAGACCTAAAAAAATAGATGCTGCCGAAATTGAAATGGTGAAATTCCATGCCTCGAACATGGCAGCCGGTCCCTGCGAATGCGCTGCAACTCTAAATGACCAATGTATTCCTATCCACGATGCCAAAATCCTGCCTCTGGAGAGCTGTTCTCACACCGCTCAATGCGGTTGTATGTATCGAACTTGGCTGGGTTTGATGGACACGGTTGATACATAATCGGATCGCAAGGGTGAGGCCGAGCCGTTTATAGATTCAGATATTCGATCGATACGCAGAGTTCTCTGCTCATTTCAATGCAACCCAGCCCCCCTCAATAAGGCGGGCAATCCAGCCCCGTCGGGCTCTTCGTAAATATCTCGTTCCCGTCCTCGGTAATCCCGATACTATGCTCGAACTGCGCCGTCAGCGAGCGGTCGCGGGTCACCGCTGTCCAGCCGTCGTCGAGCATCTTGCAGGCATATTTGCCGATATTGATCATCGGCTCGATGGTGAAGAACATGCCGGGGCGCAGTTCCGGGCCGGTGCCGGGGCGGCCGGCGTGGACGACTTCGGGGGCGTCGTGGAACATCTGGCCCAGACCATGGCCGCAGAAATCGCGGACCACCGAATAGCGGTGGGCTTCGGCGTGGCTCTGGATCGCGTGGGCGACATCGCCCATGCGGTTGCCGGGTTTCGCCTGCTCGATGCCCAGCATCATGCATTCATAGGTGACCTGGACCAGCTTGCTCGCCTTGATCGGGGTCTTGCCGACCAGATACATGCGGCTGGTGTCGCCGTGCCAGCCGTCGACGATCACGGTCACGTCGATATTGACGATATCGCCCTCGTTGAGCTTCTTGTCGCCGGGGATGCCGTGGCAGACGACATGGTTGATCGAGGTGCAGCAGCTGTGCGTGAAACCGCGATAGCCTAAGGTGGCGGGGACCGCGCCGGCGGCAAAGGCCTGTTGCCGGACCATATCGTCGAGCGCGCCGGTGGTCACGCCGGGCACGACATGGGGGACAAGGCTGTCGAGTATCTCTGCGGCCAGCCGGCCGGCCTTGCGCATGCCTGCAAAACCTTCCGGCCCGTGCAGCTTGATCGCTCCGGTCCGGGATTGCGGGGTGGTGTCTTCTACGGTCATATAGTCTGTCATGCGGCCTATATAGGCATCGCGGCGCGGTTTGGCGATACCCCAATATGCAGGGATTTTCGCTGGATATTAACCAAGTCGCGCTAGGGGCGCAGCGTGGGAACAGAAGGAATTGCGAAAGCTTGATGCAAAACCGCCTGAAATATGGACTGATCGCGCTGAGCCTGCTGCTCGGCGGCGGCGATGTCTGGCGCCGGCTGGTGATGCTGGCGACACCGGATATCCAGCCTGTCGCCCTGATCGCCTTTGCCGGCCTGTTCGGCCTTTGCGCGCTCGGCCTGGTTGGTATCTCGCGGTTCCGCAACGGCTGGCTGCGCTGGCCACTGGCCGTGCTGCTGGCGGCAGGATCGCTGCTGGTCGACGGCTATCAACGGGCGGTCGGCGATTTCATGAGCTACGAGAGTTTTGTCACCATGGTCGAGAGCGCCGGCGATCTCGGCAACGCGCTGGCGCAGCAGGGCGGGGGCATTGTCCTGGCGGCGGGCAAGGCGCTGCTGCTGTTGCTCGGCATCGGGTTGCGCCCGCCCGGC
>NZ_PYIA01000046.1:0-9903 GCF_013265645.1 Sphingopyxis sp. BSNA05
TTTCTTGATGCTTTTGCTGCGACAGCTAAGGCAGAGCTCGACTGCCAGACGGGTGAAGACGGCACCTGCTATATCGCTACCCTGCGCGACCTGCCTTGAATTTTAGCGGGCCCTCCGACGTGTCGGATTTGAGGAGTCTCGTATTCCGTCGGGAATAGCGCTTTCCTACATTCGCCTTAATCGCCTATTCTTTGCCGGTCCTTTGGCAGACTCGGGACAGGCTCTTTGACAATCCGCATAAGCGGAAGACCCTCCCGCGCGCGCATGGATCAAGCGCTCCGGATTCCGCAGCGATTTGAAAGGTTACACTAGGCGCAAGGTTGGAGGCCAGAAAAGCCAGGAAATTTGCGGCTTTGGAGCAAAAGTCACAGAAAACAAAAGCAGACGTCTGTGTAAAGTTTGCGGCGCGCGCCCAAAAATGGTCAGGCGCGCACAAAGCCACAAAGCCGCGAAGAGTTTAAAGAAACCGCACAATCGCTTTGCGGCTTCGCGTCTTCGCGCGAGTCCGATAAAGGCCCCGAACAAAGGAACTGCGCGTTTATTCGCAAAGCACCCAAACCAGGCTGTCCTACACCCGGCCTTATGACCTAGTCTCTCATCATGAAACCGCTTCACGCGCCCCGATTATTTCCGGTAATCCAGCGGCGGATCGCGGTCACCGAGCAGCGATTTATATTGATAATTCGGCCCCCGCGCCTTGTCGAACTCGGCCTTGGCCTCGGCGCGCAGCTCGGGATTGGTGTAGAGCTCGATCGCCGCCAGGGTCAGCGTCTTGGCCGCAATCTGGGTGCCCTTGAAGCCGATCGACATGCCGCTCGCTGCAGAAGATTGCCAACTGTGCGCGGACGTGCCGGGCACCCATGTCGCGGTGCGCAAGCCGACGGTCGGCGTTGCGTAGGAGACATCGCCGACATCGGTCGAACCATAGCCGAGCGATACATTATAAGGCTGAATCTCTTGCTGGCTGCCCAATTTCAGGCCCGGCTTATCAAAGCTGGCATAGATGCCCTCGGCAAACTGCTGTTCTGCCGCCGTATAGGTGACGCCGCCGACCTGGCGCAATTTGGCGTCCATCATCTTCGCCAGCGGCTCGTTGACCAGCAGCGGATTATTGCCGTGGATCACTTCCCAGTCGACCTTGGTGCCGGTGCCCATCGCCGCGCCGCGCGCCGCATCTTCCAGCCGGGCCCAGATCGCGTCGACCTCGGCCGGATCGGGGTGGCGGACATAGTAAAAGACTTCGGCAAAGTCGGGCACAACATTGGGCGCGGTACCGCCTTCGGTGATCACATAATGGATCCGAGACTGCTGCGGCACATGTTCGCGCATCATGTTGATCATCATGTTGAAAGCCTCGACCCCATCCAGCGCCGAGCGGGCCTTGTCCGGGGCGCCGGCGGCATGGGCGGAGACGCCGCGGAAACGGAATTTGGCCGAGCGGTTGGCCAGCGTCGTGCGGGCGGCAGCGGAATTCTCGTCAGCGGCGTGCCAGTGGAGCGCGATGTCGACATCGTTGAACAGGCCGGCGCGGACCATATAGACCTTGCCGCTGCCGCCTTCTTCGGCTGGCGTCCCGTAGAGCCGGACGCGTCCCGGCGTGCCGCTCTGTTTCAGCCATTTGCTCACCGCGATGGCGGCCTCCAGCGATCCGGCAGCAAACAGATTATGGCCGCAGGCATGGGCGGCGGTCTTGCCGTCAATCGGGCTGGGGGTGGCGAGGGCGTCCTGGTTGATCCCGGGCAGCGCATCATATTCCGCCAGTATCGCGATCACCGGCCCGTCGCTGCCATATTCGGCGATGAAGGCGGTCGGGATATCGGCAACTCCGGCGGTAATCTCAAATCCATGGGCTCGCAGCTGGTCCTGCAGCAGCGCGCTGGACTTCTGTTCCTGATAGCCGACTTCCGCCCATTCCCAAAGCTGCCGGGCGGTCTGCGCCGATTCTGCAGACCGGGCATCGATCAGCGCGGATATATCCGCCATCACGTCCTCTTGCTGGGCCTGCGTGGCTGCAGGAAGAGTCGCCAGGGCGAGCGTTACGGCATATCGGATCATGAAAACCTCATAGGACTAGCAAATTGGGTAGAGGATCGCACAAGCGGCACGAGGGGGCAACAGGCTTGTGGTTCCACTTTTTGCACGTGTTTTACGGTCAATTGCAAAAATGCAACTCGCAGGTGCAGCATTTCATATTGCAACTTAAAATCCCCCGGCCATAGTTGCTCCACAAGTTCAAAACCACTGGAGTTAAACCATGCGTAAACTATCCTCCCTCATCCTCGCGGCGACCGCACTGTCCTTCACCGTTCCGGCTGCATCCGCTGCCGAAGCAGAACGCAACGACCGGCTGTTTGACGCCACCGGCGCCAGCGTTGCCAAAGTCAACCGGGTGCTGGACTCCGGCGATCTTCTGGTCATCTACAAAGGCAAGGTACGTCGTATCGAAGCCTCGACCCTGTCCAACACCGACGGCAAGCTGGTTACCAGCCTGACGAAGACGGAAATCCGTCGTCTCGACTAGGCGCAGCATCGCCCGATAAAATTCTGCAGTGATTGTCACTGCCCAAGAAAGCCGGTGCTTCTCCTCAAGCGCCGGCTTTTTGATGCCTGTGGCCGCGGCCAGGTCTTCCGGACGGTTGATGTTGATGAACCCTTGTGGGTCGTCCCAAGTCACTGATATTGCATTACATTCTTGGGCCAGCCATTGCAATGACGGTGCTCGTTCACCGGGCTCGCAGGTGGTTCGGACGGCATTGACGCTATCGCAGCGCCAATAGGCAAAGGTCGGATGCTTGCGCTGCCGGTCCTTGGCAACGGCACAGCTGCCGCTCGCCGGAAGCCGCTCGATCAGATCTGCGGGAGCATGCGGGGCGTCGACCGGGACGGTGACAAAGCCGCCGATCGCTGGCTCCAGCTCTTCCAGACGGGCCGCGATCGAGAAGATCGCGCCGACCGGACCGTCCGGGGCATCCGGGTCATCGCTGATGACGGGCAGCCCGGTGCCGTAATCCTGACGCGCCGAAAGCAGCATCCGGTCTGCAATGCCGCTATATCTGTCGACCAGTCTGTCGATCAGCCGTTGCCCTTCAAAATGGATGACTGCCTTGTCGCTACCCATGCGGGTCGACCGGCCGCCAGCGAGGATGACAAGGCAGGAAGACGGGTGGGCGATCATTGGCAAGGGTCCGGCTGAAGCATATTGCTTCAATCTGGACTCAGCTGCCCACTCTGTCCAGCAATTCCCCGATCAGGTCTCTGGCTTCCGTGGCGGGCGGCTGTTCCTGATTGGCGGATCTGGCAAGTTCGGTTTTCAATTTGCCGTCGAACAAAGGGCGGCTGGGCCGGCGACTGCTATGTCGGGCGCTCGACGAGGCCCATTGCCGGCCGGCCTGCCGCTCCGGCTTCGCAGGGTAAATGAAGCCGTTCACCGGGAAGGCCGTGGTGCCAAGCTTGCCGATCGGCGCGTACCAGATGCGGACCTTGCTCCAGTCGTTATTTTCAGAAACGTCGCGGGCGGCGACCCGACGTTCGATCTGGCCACGGCGGCCATTGATAGGCGACCAGTTGGCGTGGCTGATCAGGATCGTGCGGTCATCGACAATTTCCCGGACCACTGCAACATGTCCCAGCCGCATCGAGCCATGGCTGGGCAGCGACAGCACCGCACCCTCAGCCGGCATTGTCCCGCGTGGGTAATGGCCTTCCGCCTGATCCCACCAGCTGTGGGCATCGCCATAGATACGAATGCCGCTGAGCTCGCGGGCGAAAGGGACACATTGCAGATAGTCGTTCGCATGAGCCGGAGCGGGCATCATCAGCGCCTGCAAAGCCAGCAGGATCGGAATGATTGCGTTACGCACTGTGATCAACAAGTCTTTAAGAGTCTTTGAATCCATCAAGCGAGGCATAGCGCTGGGGCAAAAAGCGAAAGCTAATGACCATGGTGAACAACACGTAAACCATATTCGGCACTCACGGCATCCCTACCGTCGGGTAACGGTCCCATCCGACACCTCGAAATGCAGCGCATCGCCGGGAATATCTCTGAACAGGTCGGGTTCGGTGCCGGTAAGCCAGACCTGTCCACCGCGCTCCGCGAGCTTGCCGAACAGAGCTGCCCGGCGCTGAGGATCAAGATGGGCGGCGACTTCGTCGAGCAGCAAGACCGGACGTCTGTCGCGTCGCTCGGCGATCAGATCCGCGTGCGCCAGGATGATCGAGAACAGCAAGGCTTTTTGTTCGCCGGTCGAGCATTTTTCGGCCGGCTGCTGCTTGGCGGAATGGAATACGTTGAGGTCGGTGCGATGCGGGCCTCTGGTGGTTCGACCGGCTGCGCGGTCGACCGCCCGATTATGCTGCAGCATCTGGCGGAGTTGGTCCTCGCTGTGTAACTGCCCGTCCGCCAGATCCACGACAGGTGTGGCAAATATCTGGCCATCCGATTGTCCCAGACGCTGGTTTAGGGCGGATATCATCCGGACCCGAGCTTCTGCGACGAGTGAGCCGAATTGTGCAAGTTGCGCATCCAGGCCGTCCATCCAATCTTTGTCTGCGGGATAAGCGTCGGCGAGCAGCCGGTTGCGTTCGCGTCGCGCCGCTTCATATCGGGCGCTGTTCCGGGCATGGGCAGGCTCCAGTGCGGTCACGAGCCGGTCAAGAAAATTGCGGCGCCCCGAAGCGCCCTCGGTGAACAGCCGGTCCATTGCCGGAGTTAGCCATAATATCGAAAGCCACTCCGCCAGATCATTGGTTGGGACAGCTGCTTCGTTGATTCGGGTTTTGCGGCGTTCGGGTGCATCTACACTGGTACCACTTCCCAGATGTACATCATCCAGTTGGGCGGCGACGGCGAAATCGCCCGGGCCGCCCTGTCTCGCAATATCACGCAGTGAGGCGCGTCTGAGGCCGCGGCCCGGCGCGAGCAGCGATACTGCTTCCAGAATATTGGTCTTGCCCGCCCCATTGGCGCCGCTGAACACCATGAACCCGGGAACGGCGTTAAGACGCAACTCTGGGTAGTTCCGAAAATTGTGCAGAGTGAGCTGTGACAAGGCCATGACAGGGCTGGTCACTAGCTTTCGTCCACAGCGAAGAGAAGCAAATTCGGCGGCGAGGCGTGTTTCGTCCGATTACGAAAAATCTTCCACCAAAGTTTAGTAAAAATTGCCAACTGTAGGTTTTGTGTAGGGGAGCGCAAAATGCGAAATTCATTCAACCTATTGAAATATATACAATAATGCAAACTGGCACGGGTCCTGCAAAGTATCTGGCATCATCGCAAGGATGCGAAAACAAATTCAAGTCGAAAGGAAATCAAAATGTTCTCGAATGTCTCCAGCAATATCTCCGCCGCCGTAGCCGCTATTTTCTCTGCAGCCGTTCTTGTGAGCGCCAGTGTCGGTCCGGCCGTCAGCGACGCCGCTTCGGTCATCGTTTAACCCCCTCTATATTCTAGGAAAGCACATCTCATGTCACTCGATCTCCAAAATTCATTTTCCGCCGCTTTCGCCGCAGCCGTTTCAGCAGCTTTGTTTGTCGGTGCCAGTATCCTACCGGCTATCAACAATGCATCGTCGGTGGTGATCTGATGGCCGGAAAAACAAAGGCTCGGAGTCCGCATCCGGTAGCTGGCCGGAACCAGTCTCATCTAGAAAAGGAAGCAATCAACCCATGAAGAACAAACTCAAACTCGACAAAGCCAATGGCAAGCTGATGGGCGTCTGCTCCGGCTTGGCTAACTGGAGTGGAATGGACGCAAATCTTTTGCGTATCATCTTCGTTCTCGCGACCATATTCGGCTTCGGTTCCGCGATCGTCATCTATCTCGCGATCGGTCTGATTGTCGATTAATCTCGACATCAGGTCATCGCTGGATGATATAACATACGGAAAATATTGTATAAAACCATAGACCGCTCTGGCTAATCCGTGTAATCGAACGATTGAGTATTCATATTGCAATAGTCGGAGCGCAGATGTCCGCAGGTCATCATCACAACCACGGCCATTTTACCCATAGCCATCACGACCGTCATGGTGCGCACGGCCATATGCCGACCAATTTCAGTCGCGCCTTCGCGCTCGGAATTTCGCTCAACATCATATATATCATTGTCGAAGTCATATTCGGCCTGCTGGCCGGATCAATGGCGCTTTTGGCCGATGCCGGGCACAATTTGTCCGATGTCCTCGGTCTGGCCGTTGCATGGGCCGGCGCTGAGTTGTCCAAACGTCCTCCCAGCAAGCGGTTTACATATGGCCTCGGTGGATCATCGATACTGGCTGCGTTGCTCAACGGACTTTTTCTGCTGGTCGCTTGCGGTGCCATCGCATGGGAAGCGATCGAGCGCTTCAGCGCACCTAGCCCGGTTGCATCGAGCACCGTTGTAATTGTAGCTTCGCTTGGCATTGTTATCAATTTTGGCACCGCAATGCTGTTCGTCAGTGGCCAGAAGGAAGATATCAACATCCGGGGTGCGTTTCTCCACATGATGGCTGACGCTGGTGTGTCGGCCGGAGTGGTGATTGGCGGCATTGCGATCTATTTCAGCGGGCTGAACTGGATTGATCCGCTAATCAGCCTGCTGATCGTGGCGCTGATCTTCTGGAGCACATGGGGGCTATTGTCCGAGGCTGTGAGAATGTCTCTTGCAGGCGTGCCCCGCGATATCGATGTGGAAGAAGTGATGGCATATCTGACAGCCTTGCCCGGTGTTCAGGCGGTGCACGATCTCCATATCTGGCCGATGAGTACGAGCGAGACAGCGATGACAGCCCATCTGGTGCTGCCAGAGGGGCACCCGGGCAAAGGTTTCCTGGCCACTGTCCAGAAAGAATTGAACAGATTATTTTCCATCCATCATATCACTATTCAAATCGAACTCGAGGATGAAGAGGCGGATCAGTGCCATACGGATTGTCACGGGCGCGACTGAGGTGCTTTGCAGCTCCTGATACCGCGTAGGAAAGATCCGGGTTTCGCTAAAGAATATCTGACTTGGAGTGAACAAGGCGCCCCGTTCGTGTTCATTCTTTGCCCGACAGGAAAGTTACGAACGGTAAATCTCCGCATCGGGTGCGCTGTGGCGATTGCACCAACGGACATCTTTCGTTGCGTAGCCGGAAAATGGACTTATGGTCTCCGGACAAACGCGGCGCTCAATCCCGCGAGTGGGAGGATGTGTGCACGACGAAATCAAACCGAACTGGCTGTCGGAAATTGTTCGTCGATTTTCTGTCTTCGTCTTTACGGTCAACGGATGGACCGCGGTCCAGGAAAACCCCCTCCGCGAAAAGCGGTAATCATTGCTGCCCCTCATACGAGCAACTGGGACTTTCTCTATTTCTTCGGTCTGATCAACAAGCTCAAGATCAGATCCTACTGGATCGGCAAGGACACGTTATTCAAACCACCTTGGGGCGACATGATGCGGCGCCTGGGGGGTATTCCGGTGAACAGGTCGAAATCGCAGAATATGGTCGACGCAATGGTCAGGGAATTCAACCGGCGTGATGACTTCCTGCTGACAATCCCGCCCGAAGGAACCCGTGGCAGCGTCAAGGAATGGCGGACAGGATTCTATTATATAGCGCTCAAGGCGAAAGTGCCGCTGATCATCGGTCTGATGGACTATTCAAAGCGAACCGGAGGACTGGGGCCGTCCTTCATGCCATCGGGGGATTATAAAGCCGATATGCAGAAGCTGAGCGATTTTTATCATAGCGTGACACCCAAATATCCCGACAAGGCGATGCGCGATATTGTATCGACGGAACCCGGTGGCATAGGTGAAGCAGACGGACAAGGAGAAGGCAGATGAACGTGCTTGAAGCTTTGGGGCTGAACTTTGGCTTGCTGGTCATCATCATGATCCTCTTGTGGTTGATATCGATACGGATCCGTGACGTATCCTTCATCGACGCATTCTGGGCCTATGGCATGGCGATCATGGCCAGCGCATCTTTCATACAGACCGAAACCCCGGGTTCTCTAGTCTATACGATATGGGCGCTGACAGCGCTCTGGGGGATAAGGCTGGGGACCCATCTGTTCCTGCGGTGGCGCAAGGAAGGTGTTGATCCCCGCTATAAGAAGATAATGGGGCGCGCGATGGAGAAGCAGGGCATGAGCTTCGCCAAGGCCGCTCTGCTCAAGGCTTGGGCCATGCAAATACCGTTACTGTTCATCGTCTGCCTTCCGGCGCAACTCGGCATATTGCTGGCGGGCACCGATGGCCTGTCTACTGTGTCGATCATCGGCGCGATAATAGCGCTCGTAGGCATCGCTTTCGAAACTGTAGGTGATATGCAACTTAAGGCGTTCAAGTTCAATCCGGCCAGCAAGGGCATGGTACTGGATATCGGATTGTGGAAATATACGCGCCATCCCAATTATTTCGGTGATTTTTGCGCATGGTGGGGCATCTGGCTGGCCGCCGCGCCGCTGGGCTGGCCCGTATGGCTTGCGGCGATCGGCCCGTTGTTCCTGAGCTTCACGCTGATGAAATGGAGCGGTGCGCCGCTGCTCGAGAAAAGCCTGAAAAGAACCGGCCTGATTATGCAGGCTATATCGAGCGCACCTCCGGGTTTTTCCCGATGCCGCCGAGAAAGTCCTCCGGTAAATGATCAAGGGCGTCCACCATATCGCTATCGGGGTACCCGATATCGAGGCCGGTCTCGCATTTTATCGAGACGTTATCGGCTTCGAGCTGGACTGGCGCAGCGACATCCCGTCGGACAATGACAAGGCCGGTGCGGCGGTCGGCCTTCCCGGTTTCGAAGCCAGAATGGCCATGCTGAAAGGCCCCAACATCAGTCTCGAGCTATGGCAGTATAGCAGACCCGAACCACGCGATCGGCGTAGCAATCCCGCCGATCTCGGTTATCCGCATATGGCCTTGGCTGTCGAGGATATCGAAGCCGAACATGCCCGGCTCAGCGAAGCCGGCATGACCTTCGTTGGGCCTCCTGTCGACTTCGGACAGCAAAAGGCGATCTACGGCCGGGACCCGTTCGGCAATGTCATCGAACTGCTGGAAGAAGTCTAGCGTTCAGGCGGCTTCTTTGAGCAGCTTGTTCTCTATGATATTGGCAAAAACATCGGTTTCCTGAGCGCCGGGCACCATGAACTTCTTGTTGAAGATGAAAGCGGGGACGCCGGTGATGAAGCGATCCTGCCACTCCGCTTCCACTGCCCGAACCTCTTCTGCGAACATATCAGAGCCGAGCAGGTCACGGGCACGTTTCTCGTCCAGTCCCACCGATGCCGCGATGTCGACCAGAGTCGCGTGATCGCTGACATCCCTGCCATCGGTAAAATGCGCTTTGAACAGAGCCAGTTTCAGAGCGGTCTGCTTGCCGGTCTCGCCGGCCCAGTGGAGCAAGCGGTGCGCATCAAAGGTATTCACCATTCGCATCTTGTCGCCGTAACGAAATTCGAAGTCCAGCTCACTGCCGGCGCTCCGCAGGCGCTCTCTGTTGGCTTTGCTCTGCTCCGGCGTGGCGCCATATTTCTGCGCCATATGTTCGCCGATATCCTGACCCTCCGGCGGCATGGAGGGGTTCAGCTCAAAGGCGTGCCAGGCCAGTTCGAAGCGGGCCTGACCTTCAAATCGGGCCATGGCTTTCTCAAGCTTCTTGTAGCCGATGATGCACCAGGGGCAAACGACATCGGAGACGATATCCACGGTGATTACTGGCGTCTCGGACATGGCGCTTTCCTTGATTGTGTTCAGGCTTTCTCAAGCGTGCATTGCAGGGGATGTTCGTTCTTGCGCGCGAAGTCCATCACCTGCGTGACTTTGGTTTCGGCAACTTCGTAGCTGAACGTTCCGCAGACACCGACACCTTTCTGGTGCACGTGCAGCATGACGCGCGTGGCTTCATCGATGTCCATGTTGAAAA
>NZ_PYIA01000047.1:0-514 GCF_013265645.1 Sphingopyxis sp. BSNA05
GCTGGAGAAAGCGCTCATCGGCCAAATCCCAACCAGCAGCCTTGTAGATAGCCTTGATCGAGCGTTCATGTGCATCGCCGAGGCCGAGTGGCGAATAGCTGGTCACGCCGTAAAAAAGTTGCACCAGTCTTTTGCCAGCCTGCAATTCTGCCTGGACATGGCTCCATTCGGCAGATTGCTGGGCGAGCTTGGGCAGAAACCGCGCGCTCTTGGATTGGCTGAGACTGGTCGAGCACGACAGGGATAAGTGACGCTTCAGACGCGCCTCGCGGTCGGATAGACTAAGCAAGCATGGTCGCAGCGGCAGGGAAGACTCACTTCGTCGTGTTAAAACCACAGTCAGCCGTAGGTCCACCAGGACGTATTCCCACGGGCGCCATTACTTTCTGGGCATTGGTCCCGAGACAGTACGAACGGCTAAGCCCACAACTTGTCCAGCCTTAGGTCTGAGGATTCGTGGAAGAAGACTACGGCTAACAGAACCTGGGTACAACCTGACTCTGGTGTGGACGAC
>NZ_PYIA01000048.1:0-8514 GCF_013265645.1 Sphingopyxis sp. BSNA05
CGGGCGCGGCGGACGCGGCGGGCGCGGGCTATGTCCGGGTCCGGCCGCGCGATTTTGCCCTGGTGATCGGGGCGGTGCTCGCCTTTGCGCTGCCGGCGCTGCTGGCGATGCAGCGGCTGACCATGGTCGACGGGCAGATGATCCTGCTCGGCTACAAGATTTTCTCGATCTTTCTCGGCCTAGCGCTGATCATCACCACCTGGACGATCAACCACAAGAGGGCGGAGCGGGCGCGGCTGGAAAAGGTCGATCTGCTGATCCTGATGCTGATCGCGATCCCCGGCGGCGCGCTCACCGCGCTCTTCTCGGTCGGCGTGGGGGAGCTGGTCGCGCTCTATCTGTTCATCCGCCATTATCCGGTGCTGCTGTGCACCGGCACCGCCTGCGTCATTTCCTCGATCAGCGTGCTGGTCGGCATCGTCTGGCATATCGAGATGGACACGGTGGCGTGGGAGATCGTGCTGCTGGCCGGCCCGGGCGCGGTGCTCGGCGCCTTTCTCGCCCGCCCGATCGCCCTCTGGCTGGGCGCGAAAAGGCTGAAGACGCTGGACGGGACGTGGATTGTCCTGTCGGCGGTGTATCTGATCGTGCTGAACTGGGTTTTTGAGCGGGACGGTGGGGCGCTGAACATTCGCTCCTGCCCCGGGAACCGAATATCGCGGTCGGCGTTTTTCGCTCATGATCCACGATTCCTCTCTGCGCATCCCCAGCCTCGTCTACAGCAGCGACGAGGAGCCGGGCATATCGCGGGTGCGGCGGGGGCGGGGGTTTCAATATCTGTTGCCCGACAAGAGCCATCTGAAATGCCGCATCGAACTGGCGCGGATCAGGAAGCTGGGCATTCCGCCGGCCTATAGCGACGTGTGGATTTGCCCGAAGGCCAATGGCCATATCCAGGCGACCGGCTATGATGCCGCGACGCGCAAGCAATATCGCTATCATGACGACTGGCGGCTCTATCGCGACCGGCAGAAATTCGACCAGCTGGCGGAATTTGCGACGCGGCTGCCGCGGATCCGGCGCAAGGTGAACGCTTTGCTGCGGCCCGACGGCGCGGCCGATGTGCGGAGCAAGGAAGTGGCAATTGCCGCGCTGGTGCGGCTGATCGACCGCACCGCGATCCGGGTCGGCGGCAGCTCGCGGATGAGCAAGGGGGCGACCACGCTCGATATCGGCAATATCCGCTATGACGAGGACCGCTTGCGCCTGCGCTATCGCGCCAAGGGTGGGAAGCGGGTGAGCTGCAGCCTGCGCGACACGCGGCTGCAGAGGATATTGGAGCAGATTGACGACCTGCCGGGCAAAAGACTGTTCCAATATGTCGGCAGCGACGGCGCGGTCCATCCGCTCGACAGCGGCGACGTCAACGACTGGCTGAAAGAGGCGTCGGGCATGGACAGCCTGAGCGCGAAGATGTTCCGCACCTGGCACGGCAGCGTCGCCGCGCTGGATGCGATCGCTTCGGAGGAGACACCGACGATCAAGCAGGCCTGCGAAGCCGCCGCCGCGACCCTGCGCAACACGCCGGCGATCTGCCGCAAGAGCTATGTCCATCCGGCGGTGTTCGATCTGGTCGAGATGGACGCGGAGGAACGGGCGGCGCTGATCGAGGGGCTTGGCGCGGATATCGCGGGCCTGCGGGTGGGCGAGAACCGCTTTGTCGGGTTGATTGGCGGAGGGCGTTGAGGGCGGTGCTCTCGGCTAGCCACATTGTCACCCCAGCGTAGGCTGGGGCCCAACCCGATCCTGCTTTCGCACACCGCCGATTGGTTTGGGTCCCGGCCTTCGCCGGGATGACGGTTTTCCCGCGAAGCCAGGGGATGCCGCAGTGGAGCGCTAATCCCCGACCGCAATATCCCCGCGGCTCACAACAATACGCAGCCCATGGTCCACTCGCGCCGCAGCAGGCCGTAGACCAGCATGTCGCACAGGCCTGCATGCGTGCGCTCATGTTCGCGCAGGCAGGCTTCGCGGGTGAAGCCCAGACGCTCGGCCAGCGCGACCGAGGCCAGGTTCCGGCTGTCGATTTCCGCGAACACCCGGCGATGGTCCTCCCGTTCGAACAAATGGGTGATCAGCGCGGCGGTGCAGGCGCGGGCGACGCCCCGGCCCTGCCGGTCGGCGACCGTGACATATCCCAGCTCGCTCACCTGGTCATCCCCGGCCGGACCGCGACAAAGCGGCCGACAAGGGCACCGTCGGATTTGTCGATTGCGACCCAGCTGCGGCCATTCCATTCCGGATCGGTGAGCCAGGCGCATAGTTCGGCTTCGCTCTCGAAACGCGGGCGCGCGAGAAAGCGGCAGGCCTCCTCGCTCGCAAATGTCTCGAACAGGGCCGCGCTGTCCCCGGGCTCCAGCTTGCGAAGCCGATATTGGTCGGTCTCGATCAGTGGCGTGTCCGGCATCGGGTCACCCCCTTGTTCCTGTCCGCATCGGGCAGCTTGTCACGATCACTGGTCGGCCTTGCCGGCCTTTGATGCCGCCACGAGGCGTCCCAGCTCTCCCAGTCGATCGCCCGGCCCGGATAGGCGACCTTCTCGAACGGCCAGTCGCTTTTGATCCAGCGGCTCGCCCAGGCATAAAGTTCGGCGTCAAAGCCCGCGTCATATTCGGCCTTGGTCACCCACAGGCGGACCTCGGCGTCATGGCCGTCGACGCTGCTCGGGCGGACATAGAGCGAGCCACGTTCGCGGCTGCCGTCCGGCGTGAGCACGGCATAGGCAAAGGACTCGCGTTTTGCGAAGCGGGCCTGTTCGGTTTCCATGTCCCGCATCGCATCGGCAGCGGAAATATCCTTGTGCGGCCAGCCGGTGCTGCGGGTGAAGGTCTGCTGCAAATGTTCGATCGAGGACATATAGGCCGCGAAATCGATATCGACGAGCTCGGGGCCGAGCGGGACAAGCTTGAAATTTTCGGTTTCCACCAGCGTCGGAGCATCGAAATCGGCCGGTATGAAGGCGGGGGGAGCTTCGGCTTCCAGCGCGGCATCCGGCTCTGCAATAGCGGCGGTGCTGGCCGTTGCAACTGCTCCCGCGGTTGCCGGGCCGCTCGTCATCAACAACATTGCCGCCGTCAGGGCTGCGCCCGTCATCCTGAAATTCATCATGCTTGCTCCCTGATCATGCCTGTTTCCGAGGATTGCATCCGCGGGCGCCCGGCGCAACCGTTCAATTGTTCCGGGACAGATCCGGCCGGATTTCCTGCAGGCGGGGAGGGGGATCGGTCACCTCTCGGGTGCGCCATATGGGGCTTTCCCCGCCTTCAAAATTCCGGAAATATCCGGAACGATCTGCGCGCGCGTCCGTAGATTTCCTGTAGCCAAATGGCAGCGGCCTTCTCCCTTTCTTCGGCCCGCCATGCGGCTATCCCTGACAAAGGGCCCTGAAACCTAGAGGAGAGAAATGATGATGTTACAGGATGAGAAAACAGCACGGTGATTGGCAGCGACCGCGTCGATGGTACCGCCGTCTATGGCCCGGACAAGGGCAAGATCGGATCGGTCGACAAGCTGCTGATCGACAAGCGCGGCGGCAATGTCACCGATGTGGTGATTTCTGCTGGCGGCTTCCTCGGCATTGGCGACGAGAAACACAGCATCCCCTGGTCGAAGCTCGATTATGACACTGACCTCGGCGGCTATCGCATCGATGTCACCAAGGAGCAGCTGATGGACGCGCCGCGCTTCGGCAATAACGAGCCGGACCGCCCTTATGATCGCGACTATCAGTCCAGCGTCTACGAATATTGGACGGTGACGCCTTACTGGTAAGCAGCGGCTGGCCAGTCAGCCAAATGCAAGGAGCCGGGCGAAGCGATTTCGCCCGGCTTTTTCATGCGTGGCGCTGGCGCGCCCTAGAGGGCGAATGGATCGGCTAGTCGTCGCCGTCGACCTTTTCGGGCAGGCCGTCGTGATCCGTGCCTGCATAATCTTCCAGCTCCTCTTCGGTCATGCTGTCATACATGTCCTTGGATGCGCCCTTGAGGTCGCCGACCTTGGTTTCGCCGCGCTTGGCGGACAGGGCGGCTCCGGCGGCGCGTTGCTGGGCTTTCGATTGGGCTGGCATGATAGTCTCCTTTGCTTGCCGGTGGTTGATGCTGTGGGGGCCCTTTCAAGACGGCGGCTTCCCGTCTTCTTCTCCCGGGTCCCAGTGGGAAGTGAAGGGCGCGCTGGTGATCAGTACCGTCAGGATAACGGCGGTGATGATCACCGCCAGCCAGATTTCCCCGAAGCCGCAGATCAGGCCAATTGCGCCCGCCGCCCATATCGACGCGGCAGAGCCGGCACCCTGAACAAAGCTGCCCTCGCGAAACATCGCGCCGGCTCCGAGAAAACCGATGCCGGTGATCACGCCTTCAAAGACGCGGCTGGGGTCGATGTCGCTTTGTGGATCGCGGGTGGATTCAAGCAATTCCATCGCGCCAATCGCCAATGCGCAGGCGGCGATTGAGATGATCACGAAGGGCCGGAAGTCGATCGGCTTGCGTCGGATGAACCGCTCCAAGCCGATCAGGAAAGGGAGGAGGGTGGCTGCGCCAAGCCGCCACAGCGCCTCTGACCAGGCAATCGTATCGGGTCCGGCGAATATATCCGTCATGGCAAAGGAACGCGCCGGCCGGACATTTGTTGCAGGGGTGCCGCGAGAAAAACAAGGGGCCGCCGAAGCCGGATCAAAGCGGAAATGTGCCCGGCTGAAAGGCCGGCGTCCGCTCTGTTCCGTTCTTCTGCGGCCCCTCTGGACTGCATTCAGACGGCAGTGGTCGCGCCTAGAGCGGGACCCGGGCGTGGTCGCCCATTTCGTCGCCATCCATCGTCATGCCGGTCATCATCTTGAACATGCCGACGACACCGGGATCGGCTTCCCAGATTTCCGCGTCGGCGAGGTCAAGCCGCAGCATCAGCAGGCTCGGGTCTTGCCGGCCCTGTTCGTACCAGGCCTCGACCGGCTTGCTCCAGTGCTTGTCGATGATCGCCGCGTCAGTCTCTTCGGTCAGATTGCCGGAAACGCAGGCGAAAAGATCATGGCCCTTGGAGACAAATTGCATCATCGCCGGACCGCCCTTGGCGAGCCGGTTGTCGCGCGAGGTGTAGAACCAGATCGCGCTGTTGGCGTCTTTGTCGAGCTGCGCGCGCATCGGGATGCTGTGCTTGCTATCATTGTCCAGCGCCATCATCACGAACGGGCTGTCGGCGATCGATTCCCAGAATTCCTCGCGGATCTCGTCGCGGTCGGTTGTATCGTTCATATCTTTGTTGCTCATGGTCAGTTTCCTTTATTCCGTTTCATCCAACCAACGCGCAGGACGGATAAAGTTTCAAAAATTCGGGAAAATTTCCGAGGTTCTGCAAGGCGTGATTTGGGCCAACGGCACAGTTGCCTTGCGCTCAGTTTATAGACATTGTCGCCCCAGCGCAGGCTGGGGCCCAGCCCGGCTTGCTTTCGCAGAGCGGAAATTGGTTTGGATCCCGGCCTTCGCCGGGATGACGAATTGCTGGTAGTGCAATGTGCAATCGAAGCGCGGTAGCGGCAGAATCCTGCGGTCAGCCCGCGTCACCTCATCATAAGGCTGGTTGCGGCGCGGGCGCATTGATATTAGGCACGCGGCTTATTTCTTTGCACAAGGACGCATCATGACCGATCATCTGGAAACTCCGCACCTTGAAACCATGGCCGTCCACGCCGGCACCGAGCCCGATCCGACAACCAATGCGCGGATCACGCCGATTTACCAGACGGCCTCTTATGTTTTCGATGATGTCGACCATGCCGCCGACCTGTTCAATCTCGATGCGTTCGGGAATATCTACACCCGGATCATGAATCCGACCAACGGCGCGCTGGAAGGCAAGATTGCGGCGATGGAGGGCGGCGTCGGCGCGCTGGCGGTGGCTTCGGGCCATGCGGCGCAGATCATTGTCTTCCATGTGCTGATGGACCCCGGCGCGCATATCGTCGCGGCGAAGAAGCTGTACGGCGGCTCGCTCAACCAGCTGGCCCATTCGGTCAAGAAATTCGGCTGGAACGTGACGTTCGTCGACGCCGACAATATGGACGAGGTCAAAGGCGCGATCACCGATGACACGCGCTGCGTCTTTATCGAGAGTCTCGCCAATCCCGGCGGTGTGGTGCAGGATATCGAGGCGATTGCCGATATCGCCCATGAAGCCGGCATTCCGCTGGTTGTCGACAATACGATGGCCTCGCCGATGCTCTGCCGTCCGATCGAACATGGCGCTGATATCGTTGTCGAAAGCGGCACCAAATTTCTCGGCGGCCACGGCAACAGCGTCGCCGGCCTGATCATCGACAGCGGCAAGTTCGACTGGACCAAGAGCGAGAAATTCGCCTTCCTCAACCAGCCCAATCCGTCTTATCACGGCAAGGTCTTCACCGACGCCTTCGGCCCGATGGCCTTCATTCTCGCGGCGCGTGCCTTGTCGCTGCGCGATCTGGGGCCGGCGCTGGCCCCGCAGAATGCTTTCTACATATTGACCGGCATGGAAACGCTGGCGCTGCGCATGGAACGTCATTGCGAGAACGCGCTGAAAATGGCCGATTGGCTGCAAGGCCGCGACGAGGTCAGCTGGGTGTCCTATGCCGGTCTGCCCGACAATGAATATCACGCGCTGGCGCGGAAATATCTCGGCGGCAAGGGCGGCGCGGTGTTCACCTTTGGTCTGAAGGGTGGCTATGAAGCGGGCACGAAACTGGTGTCGGCGGTCAAGCTGTTCAGCCATCTCGCCAATATCGGCGATACGCGCTCGCTGATCATCCACCCCGCCTCGACCACCCACAGCCAATTGTCGGGCGACGAGCTGGTTGCCGCAGGCGCGGTCCGGATGTGGTGCGCATTTCCGTCGGGATTGAGCATATCGACGATATTATCGCCGACATGCAACAAGCGCTGGAGTCGCTCTGATGAGCGATGCAGCAGGCGATTATGTTTATGACGAAGAGACCGGTGAATGGTTGAGCCCCGAAGATGCCGCGGCCAAGTCAGCGGGTCCGGAAGTTGTTGATGCAGTCGGCAATGTCCTGGCCGATGGCGATGCCGTCACCCTGATCAAGGATCTCAAGGTCAAGGGCGCGGGACAGACGCTGAAACGCGGGACTTTGATCAAGTCGATCCGCCTGACCGGCGACGCGCAGGAGATTGATTGCCGCCACGAAGGCATCAAGGGTCTCGTCCTGCGGGCAGAATTTGTGAAAAACGCAGCTGACCCATTCTCCCTGTTGCAGTGCAGCACCAATGATATTAGGCAGTCACGCTAATTCCTTGCGACAGGACCTCCCATGACCATAATCTCCAAAGCTCTCGGACGTATCCAACCTTCTGCCACGCTGGCCATGTCAGCCAAGGTCACCGAATTGAAATCGCAGGGCATTGATGTGATCGGCCTGTCGGCGGGCGAGCCCGATTTCGACACGCCGGACTTCGTCAAGGAAGCGGCGATCCAGGCGATCCGCGATGGTGAAACCAACTATACGACCGTGGACGGTACCGCCGCGCTGAAACAGGCGATTATCGCCAAGTTCGAGCGCGACAACGGGCTGACCTATACGGCGAAGCAGATCACCGCCAACAACGGCGGCAAGCATACTTTGTTCAACGCGCTGGTGGCGACGCTGGACGAGGGCGATGAAGTGATCATCCCCGCGCCTTACTGGGTCAGCTATCCCGATATCGTCAATTTCGCCGGCGGCAGTCCGGTGATTATCGAGGCGGGCGCGGACCAGGGTTACAAGATCACCCCGGAGCAGCTGGAAGCGGCGATCACGCCGAAGACCAAATGGTTGATCCTCAACTCGCCGTCCAACCCGAGCGGTGCCGCCTATAGCGCGGATGAACTCAAGGCGCTGGGCGCAGTGCTGATGCCGCACGAAAATGTGATGGTGATGACCGACGATATGTACGAACATATCTGGTATGCCGATTTCCCGTTCGCGACGATCGCGCAGGTCTGCCCCGAACTTTATGACCGGACGCTGACCGTCAACGGTGTGTCCAAGGCCTATGCGATGACCGGCTGGCGGATCGGCTATGCTGGCGGACCGGAATGGCTGATCAAGGCGATGGGCAAGCTGCAGTCGCAGTCGACTTCGAACCCTTGCTCGATTTCGCAAGCCGCAGCGGTGGCCGCGCTCAACGGTCCGCAGGATTTTCTGGTCGAGCGCAACGCCGCCTTCGAGAAACGCCGCGATCTGGTCGTGTCGATGATCAACGATACGCCGGGCCTGCAATGCCCGACTCCGGAAGGCGCCTTCTACGTCTATCCCGATGCCAGCGAGCTGATGGGCAAGACCACGCCGAAGGGCGCGGTGATCAATACGGACGAGGATCTGATCGCCTATTTCTGGAAGAGGCACAGGTTGCCGCAGTGCACGGCGCTGCCTTCGGTCTCTCGCCGGCGTTCCGGATCAGCTATGCGACATCGGAAGAGCTGCTGACCGAAGCCTGCACGAGAATTCAACGGGCCTGCGCGGCTTTAACTTAGGCCTCAAGCGCCGGGCGG
>NZ_PYIA01000049.1:0-28946 GCF_013265645.1 Sphingopyxis sp. BSNA05
AAACAGTGCAGCTGTAGCAACGCCAAGCGCCGCTCAGGTTCGCCGTCCAATCAATGCGGACGCGGTGGGCAAATGGCGTACGCACGAAGCCGCGCTGCAGCCCGCACGGGCATTTTTCGAAGAGCATGGCATTCGCGTCGAATAGAGCGGCGCGGCGCTGATCGGATTACTACAAAAGGTGCGCCAATAGGGAAGGGGCACCTGCCGTTTCCGACAGGTGCCCCGTTTTAGTCACACTTGATGCAGGCTGTCAGAACTTGAACCGTCCTTCGAGGCCGACGGTCCGAGGGTTGATCACGGCCTGCCGGTAGTACCGCACGGTGACACCGTCATTGACGCCAATGCGCGAGCGGTCATTGGCTACCGACACCACAGCATATTTGTCGAAGACATTGTCGACAAACAAGCCGATCGTGAACTTGTCGGTGTCATATGAGATAGAAGCGCGGTTCAGGATATAGCTCGGGATTTTGTCACCATAGGCCCGATCCCAACCGATACGGGACACAACATTCCCGCGATAGGTTGCCGTCCAGTTTGCGATCAAATCTCCATCCATCACCGGTGTTACGTAGGTCACACCGAGACTTCCGGAGTTTTTGGCCGAGCCGGGCAAGCGATCGCCTGCCAGCGCGTCCAGCTGAACGAACCGGTTGGAATAGTCCCCTGGCGTCTCGCGAATGGTGATGATGCCGGGTACGTCCTCGGTCAATTTGGCATCGGTGTAGGAATATGTGCCCTGGATCGTCAGTTCCGGAACAGGTTTGAAGCGGAACGAGGTCTCGAAACCCTTCGACTCCGCCGAACCACCATTCACCGTAATGCCCGTCGCTCCGTAAAGCGTGGCGGAATCAACCTGAATTCCCTGCCATTTGACCTGGAAGATGTTGAAATTGAAAGACAGCTTGTTGTCAAACAATTGCGCCCGCATGCCCAGCTCGAGATTCTTGGTCGTGTCAGGTCCATATTGCAATTCTTCCGGCAGAGCGCAGATGATTTGCTGACCGGGCACGATATTATCGGGGCACGGCGCGACCCGGTTCGGACCGCCAATGCGATAGCCCTTGCTATAGGTGAAATAGGCCATCAACTCCGGTGCAAAATTATAGGAAGTGTTGAATTTCCATACCCAGCCGTCTTCTCCTGCATCCCCGCCGTTCACTGGCAGATCATAAGGACTGAGCGGATCGCCGAGCACCGGTAGCGCTGCTGCGCCGGCAATTGTGGAGCTATATTTGAAATATCGCGCGCCGGCAGTAACCTGCCAGTCAGGCGTGACCTTGAAGGAGGCCTCACCAAAGACCGCCTTTTCGGTTACTTTCGACGTGATATAGCTGACATATTCGAGCGCTTCCGGATTGGTGGCCACATCTACCCACGGGTGGTTCGGTATACGCTCGGCATAATCGCTCTGATATTCATTCTCGTTGTAAAAGCCGCCGAGTACCCAGCTAAACGGGCCGCCATGCCTTGAAACGAGGCGGATTTCCGCATTCTTCTGCTTACGGGAAGTGTCGGACTCGGTATATCCGGCGAAAGCGGGGAACAGCTCGTAATCATAATCCAGATCGAGCAGCAGGTCGGTCACGTCGCTCTGGCCGTGGTAATTGACCTTGGTATAGGCGCCCGTGGCAACGATATCGAAAATATCCGCGACATTGGCGTTGATTTCAGCGCTGAACAGATGGGCGTCGCGTTCGACCGGTTCGGTGAAGCGGCTCGCATTCTCGTAACGACCGGTGCCGAGCACGCCGGCACTGTTCGACTGCCCGCCACCAGTCTTGGTCTTTTGATAGGCGTAAGTCAGGATCAGTTTCAGGTCTTCGGTGGTTTGCAGCAGCAACTGGTTTCGGGTGGTGAACGTCCGTTCGTAGTTGAGATCCTTCTCCCTGGTGAGATTTTCGGCATAGCCATCGGCGGATATGCTGTCTGGACCATCCGGCTGCGGCAGGGATACGCCGGGTACCTGGACCAGAGTCGTATAATCTATGAAGCCAGGATCGAAGTAATAACCTGTGGCAGAACGAAAGGCGACATGATCCTCCAGGATCGGTATGTTGATCATGCCGTCAACCTGTACGCCAAAGGAGTCACTATGGGACTTGGCATATGCACGGCCGTGCACCGCTCCTTCGATACTGTTCACATTGGGGCGGTTGGGTATGTAGCGGATTGCACCAGCCAAAGTACCAAGGCCGTAGAGCGTACCCTGCGGTCCGAGAAGCGTTTCGACACGTTCGATGTCGATAAGCTTGAAATCATAATATAGAGGAACCTCACCCAGATAGATGCCGAGCGAGTCATCATAGTTGGTGCCGCTATCGTCCACACCCGATGCATTCAGCCCGCGCAGGACGATTGAACCCGTTGTCCCCGGCCCGGTGTCGGAAATTGTCAGGCCAGGTGTGAAATCGGCGAGATCACGCACGTCGTCAATCCGGTTGCGTTCAAGATCTTCGTCACTGACAACAGAAATGTTGACGGGTGTCTCCATCAATGTTGTCGCCCGGCGCGTGGCGGTGACGACGATCATATTGTCGCTTCCAGCCCCTTCGGCAGCAACGTCTTCCGACATTTCCTGGGCGAAAACAGGCGTAGCGGCCACGGTGCTGGTCAACATTGTCGCGGAAAGCAGGCCTAGCTTAAGTCTTGCGTCCTTTATCATTATTATACTCCCTCATTTTACTGCCCCGGGGGCCAGACATATGTCGTTCATCCTGCGACCTTGTCTTGAGGATCTGGTCTTTTGCCCGCTTCCCGTTATTCGGTTTTGCAGCGGACGCTTCGAAAACCGGGGCTGCTATTTTTCCCGATTTTTGCGATCCCGAACTTATTTCTCGATATATTCTCCTCCTTGAATGTCGGCCGACGATGGTTCGTCGTGCCGGGCCTTGAACTTGTTGATCAGGGGTTGAAACGGGAAGACAAACTGCTCGTAAATTGACAGCCGTCTGCGGTCATCCTGTCCTACCTCTTCGGATTCCCCGTCCCGAAACGTGCCGAAAATCCGGTCGAGCAGGATCAGGGAATTGCCGTAATTGCACCGCGTGTCTTCATAGCTCAGCGCCGTGTGATGCAGGCTGTGATGGCGGATGGTCGTGAACACATAGGAATAGAATAGAGGCGGGTTTGAACGCACATTGGCATGGGCGAAGGTGGATACCACGGTGAGCACGTTGAAGCCGCAGAACAGCGCCGCCGTGTCCAGATCGAAGATCGCAATGACGCTGAGGCTGATCAGGAACAGTTCGATCGGATTGCCAACAGACCCTTTTAGTGCGTTGAGCTGGGTAATATGGTGATGCGGCGCGTGGGTCAGCCAGGCCGGATACCAGTCGTGCATCAGTCTGTGCATCCAGTATTGACCGAACTCGTAGAGGAATATTACCAGGCGACCTGCAGCAGAAAGGGCATTTGCATGGCCCATTCCGTGCTGATGCCAATCGACTCCTTGAACGTGGCCAGCGGTTTGTCGGCCAGCGTCTCGGTTGCCCAGCCGATTGCCGTATATTGGAGGGCCAGATAGAAAATATCGGTGGCAAATTCCTTGCGCGTCAGACGCCAGCCCTCGTGCCGCTCGAGCAACTGTTCCAGACCCAGAACAAAAAAGCTGATGGCAAGCCCGGCAACCACAATGGACCAGGGACTGTCGGTCACGGACGCCGGCGCAAGCATCCAGAAAAGGACAACGGCAACGACCGTCGCGGGAGGAATAAGGTTGATCAATGTCCGCTTGATCGGACTTTCGCCCGAATGGCGTTCGGATAACGCACCGGAATAAGAGCCCGCGGCGCTGGCTTCCCGCTTTTCTGATAGTGTGTTGCGATCCGACACTCGACCCATAGAAAACCCCCTATCAAGCCGGAAATCGGCTTAATGCCTCAGGTTTTCTCCTCCCGTGGGACGTCGTTCTCAATCGCGACACCACATACGATATAGATATTACCTATTGCGTCAAGAGTAATAACCATGATTTGTTCGCAGGTGCACAATAAACTAATCAAGTGGCTGATATATGGTGTATTTTCTGTGTTTTTACGCCTGTTTTCAGCCTTGCGTGACGCTTGTTAACGCGTTCATTTTCCCCTTCTCGCGGAGGTGGAGAAAGGGAAACGAATCATCGCGGGCCCTGTCAGTCGCCAGAAATCATTATTCGGATGCGCTCTCGCCGACGCTCCACCAGGAAATGCTTTCCACGTCATGGGCGCTGGTCCAAATGCCGTTCGGCGTATAGCGCACAGCACCGCTGCCCGCTGCCGGCCCGGCGCGGGTGAGGATTTCCAGCGTCTCCGCGTCAATGGCGACGAAGGTCTGGTCCTCGGTCGTCCGCAGCCAGACCGTGCCGCCCCCGGTGTCGATGTCCCCGTACAAGAGGCTATCACCGACTTTCGTGCGACCGGTAACCTCCATGGTTTCGGGATCAACCCGGGCAACCGTTCCATCGCCCTGCTCCTGTATCCAGACGCCTCCTTCACCGGCAGCGAGAAAGCCTGGTTGCTTGCCGAGTTCAGCTGTACCGGTCACCTTGTTGGTCGCTGGGTCGATACGCTGGACCAATTTTTCGTCGCTGCTGACCGCCCATAAGGTGTCCAGGCCATAAGCTAGAAAAATGTTTGCGGAGCGACGTCGACGGTTGCGATCACTTCATTGGTTTCGGGATCTATGCGAGCGATCTTTCCTTCAGAATCGCTCGGCACCCATATCGAACCGGCACCGGCAACCACATTTGTTTCACCTTTGGGATTGGCAATGCCGGTGGCGATCATTGCTTCGACTTCCGCCGTTTCAAGGTTGATCCGATACAGGTTTGCATCCTCGCAATTGGCGACCCAGAGCGAACCGGACAATAAGGCCATCGTGCCGCACGGGCGCGGCATCTCAACCGATGCAAGCATTTTCTCGGTCGACCATTGCTCGACCCGGCCCCGATTGGTCACCCAAACTGTATCACCGTCGACGGCCAGAAAGTCGGCGAAATCCGGCACTTCGATAGTCTGTTCCACCAGCTTTTCCGGTTTCAGCGCGGCGGGGGAATCAGCCGGTTGCTGTTCTGCGGGAGAGCAAGCCGCTGCGAAAAACAGCATCAGGGCGATTGAACGTTTCATGTGAAGACTCCTGCGAAGCGCCGATATGGCTGGTTAGTAGCGATAAGGATTTGTATCGATCGTGGTGGTACTGCGCGTCTGGTTGCAGAGGAAAACCGTGCCGGTGAAATAGATGCCCGGCTCGGTGATCGTCTGGGCGTAAGCAAACGTCTCGCGCAATTGTTTCACTGTCATCTGCACCGGCGCTTCATCAGGCTGATAGGTAACACCGTAAGGATAGTCCTTGCCATCCTTGCTGATCTCTACATGGCAGCCCATGACGTGGGTAACGGGATGGGTATCAACAAATTCGATCAGCCGTTTCATGCTCTCGAACCAGGGCTCCCAGTAAGTGATGTAGCAGCGCCCGCGATAGAACATGTCGCCGGTGTAGAGAATCCGGGTGTAATTGTCATAATAGGCAAATTCCGACACCACATGGCCGGGAGAGCCCCAGATCAGAATCTCGCGTCCGCCCAGATCAAGCGTCACGCGCTGTTCCGGGTAATTGGTCATGCCCCAGAACCCGAGCATTTCTTCATGGGTCAGGCCCATATAGCGGGTGTTGGGCCGGTCGGCGAACTGATTGACCGCAGCATAATGGTCGGAGTGAAGATGGCTGAAGGCAACCAGCAGTTCCAGACTGGCCGGATCCCGCCCGTTCCGTGCGCACCAGTCCGCGATACAGTCGTCGACCACCCCGCGCAGGTCCCAGTCGTTGCGCAACTGGGTGAAGCCCTCGTCGAGCAGCAGGACACGATCATTGCCGAAATAGAGCGGCGTGAAAGGTGCCTCGAAACTATAGGCCTTGTTCTGCCGGAGGATCGCGGTGTGCGCATTATACCAGTGGACCTGAACCGGCGGATCCATGTTGTCCATGCAGGACTCCGAACCGCATATCCAGCGCTCGGGAAAGGCACCGGGCGCCGGAACATTGCGCTTGAAATCGATGGGTGCCGGGCGTGTTGCGGCCATCGCGGAATCGCCAAATGTGGTGAGTGTATTGCCGGTGACCGCAACGGTGGCGGCTGTGGCGTTATAGGATAGGAAGGTGCGACGATCCATGAGAGTCCTCTCTGGTTTCAAAACGGCCGGGGCGGGTTGATCTGGGGCACGTCCTCGGGCCAGACCGAGGTCCGCTGATCGGGACTGACGCCGTTGTAGAGTACGAAATCCGGACGGATCAGCAGCATGTCCTTGCCCTGGATTTCGCGCGCATATTGCAGCGCTTCATCGATCACTTCCGGTTCCAGCTGCAATATCCGTTCGTAAGGCTTATAGGTAGCAAAGCGCGGATAATATCTGCCGGGCGCAAACATCATCTCGACATGACCGCCGAGAATCCATTTGGGTGAACGGGCCGCCGCGAATGTCTTGAGCCGTTCCAGCGACGTTACGAAATCGCGGTCATTGCCGATATTGATCTTGCCGGGATACAGGAAATCGCCGGTGAACAGGATGCGGCAATAGGGATCGTAAAATGTGACGCCGTCCTTATGGGTGCCAGGCGTCGGGATGACCTCGATCGCCCGGTCGCCGAGATCGATAGAACCGGTTCCCGAGGGCCAACTGTTCCGGAATCCATAATGCTGCTTCATAACATCCAGCGGCGTTGGCACGATGACTGTATCCGGTCGTCCGGCAAATTGTACCAGACCCTGGTTTTGCCCAATGTCTTCGCCGGACGTCAGAGCGATAGTCAGCGGCACCTTGCTGCGCCCTCTCGCCTGTCCCCAGCGGGTGATGATGGCATCGACCGTCTCGCGCAGCGGATAATGTTTCGCATTGGCCGTTGCGCCGCTGTCGATCAGCAGGGCACCCTTGTTGCCAAACAGAAGATACGTGAAGGGCGCTTCCCAATGTACGCAAACATTCTGTCGCAGGACAAAACTGTCCTCATTATATTGCACGACCTGCACGCGCGGATCGCGGTTCTTGGCCGCGACATTGGAACCGTAGGTCCAGCGGAACGCCAGTCTGCCGGGCGCCGGGCCGTCGCTGTTATAATCATGGGTTACGGCCTCCGCCGGGTGCAACGGTACAGCGGAATCGGTATTGCGGACGCTGGGAGGATTATACCCTAAATCGGGATTGCCGTTTCCCGAAGCTGTTGGATTGAGGGTTGGTGCTGACGTCTGCGGCATCGAATACTCCTGACAAAAGTTCCAGTGCGGCGTTAGCGACTGCTTTCGATGCATCGTCCCCCGAGGCGCCCCTATCACCGCGATCCGCAGATGATTCGGCAAGCACATTCGGAAAACATAAGGATATTACGAAACATATCAATAGTAATAAATATAGATGGACAATGAGTCGTTTTGGCGCAATGCTGCAACTGCGAAAGGAAATCGAATCATGATCAAAGGGATACGTCGCGCAGGGGCATTGGCAATGCTGGTATGTGCTTTCATCATAACATCGTGCTCGCCAGCGGCCGAGGAAACGGCAGCGCCACGCACCGAATTTAATATCGGCTGGTCCATCTACGCCGGCTGGATGCCTTGGCCATATGCCCAACAAGCGGGTATCGTGAAGAAATGGGAAGACAAGTACGGCATCAAGATCAACATCGTGCAGGTCAACGACTATGTCGAATCCGTGAACCAATATACCGCGGGTCAACTGGACGGCGTCACCGTCGCCAACATGGATGCGCTCACCATCCCGGCTGCTGGCGGCAAGGACACGAGCGCAATCATCGTTGGCGACTATTCCAACGGCAATGATGGCGTGCTTCTTAAAGGCACAGACGATCTCCGCGCAATCAAGGGCCGGACGATCAACCTCGTCGAACTGTCGGTGTCCCATTATCTTCTGGCGCGCGCGCTTGACGCAGTCGGCCTGTCGATGACCGACGTCAGTACGGTCAACACGTCGGACGCGGATATTGCCGGTGCCTTCATGTCGAAGGATGTGACTGCCGCCGTTGCCTGGAATCCACAGCTGTCCACGATGAAACAGCGCCCGGAGCAAGCCTGCTTTTCAGCTCTGCCAATATTCCGGGCGAGATTCTCGACCTCTTGGTCGTCGATACCGCAACGTTGAAAGCCAATCCCAATCTCGGCAAGGCGCTTGCCGGAATCTGGTATGAAACGACCGCTCTGATGCAAAACAGGACGAAGAGGGCAAGGCAGCACGAACAGCTATGGCTGCCCTTGCTGGCACGACGCCCGAAATGTTCGATGCTCAGCTTGAAACAACCTTTCTTTATGCAGATCCCAAATCTGCTGTAGCGGCAACGTCGGACAAGGCGCTGATTGAAACCATGACCCGGGTGCGCGATTTCAGCTTCGCGCAGGGCTTGTTCGGTCAGGGCGCGAAATCAGCCGATGTGGTGGGGATGGCATTCCCGGGAGGTAAGACGCTCGGGGATCCGAATAATATAACCTTGCGGTTCGACGAGACCTATATGCAAATGGCCGCTGATGGTGCGTTGTAGTCTGGCGTTATATCGAAATAGCAAGATCGGGATTGGGGTATCATGCGCTGGGTGAATCGCCGCATAAGTCGAGGCAATAATCTGCTCCTGGGCTCCATTCCGATCTTGTTGCTGGTGTTGATCTACCTGCTGGCAGCGACCGAGCGCCACGCGATCAACCCCAGTGACAAACTGCTCCCTCTGCCAGGCGCTATGGTTCAGGCCATGTGGGGACTGCTGTTTGAACCCGACCAGTTGACGGGTCGCTTACTTTTTGGGCGGATACGCTCGCCAGTCTCCAGCGGCTCGGACTCGGGCTGGGCATCTCTACCCTGTCGGCGCTCCTCGTTGGCTTGCTGCTAGGGATCTTGCCGCCGGTGCGGGCCACTTTCGGTATGCTGGTGACAGGGATCGCCGTCATACCGCCAATTGCCTTGCTGCCGATATTGTTCATAGCCTTCGGTCTTGGCGAGACCGCCAAAGTGGCACTCATCGTCATCGGGGTCGCACCCTTCATGATCCGCGATATTGCTGCCCATATAGGCGGCCTGCCGAGAGAACAGATCGTCAAGGCGCAGACCTTGGGCGCAAACACCTGGCAACTGATATTGCGGGTGGCCCTGCCGCAAGCCATGCCCCGCCTGATCCAGGCCGTTCGCCTTTCGCTCGGGCCAGCGTGGGTGTTTCTGATCTCAGCCGAGGCCATCGCTTCGGATATTGGCCTCGGATATCGCATTTTCCTTGTCCGTCGCTATCTCGCGATGGACGTCATTCTGCCTTATGTCATGTGGATCGCATTGATCGCTGTGGCACTGGACTTTCTGCTCGCCCGCTCCAGTCGGAGCCTGTTTCCCTGGGCACATGGAACAAGCCGTTGAGTGCGGTCTTGAGCCTGCGCAACCTGTGGGTCGAATATGGCGACAAGGTGGTTCTGGAGCGCATCAACCTTGAGATCGAACAAGGCTCTTTTGTTTCAATTATCGGACCTTCAGGGGCGGGCAAGAGCAGCCTGCTGAGAATCATACTCGGACAGGAGGCGCCGACCAGCGGGAGCATCCTGCTCGACGGTGTCCCCCTGAACCCGGAATGCGGACCGGACCGGGGTGTCGTGTTCCAGCGCTACTCCGTTTTTGCCCATCTCACGGTCCTGGGCAATGTGCTGTTCGGACTCGAATGTGGGCAGGCACCTTTCACGGCCCGGCTATTCGGAACCCGCCGGAGGGCTGCCGTTGCGGAAGCGGAAGAGATGCTCGCGGCGGTTGGGCTTGGCGACAGCCTGCATCTTTATCCGGCGCAGATGTCCGGAGGCATGCAACAGCGACTGGCAATTGCTCAGGCGCTTATAAAACGTCCCCGCATCTTGTTACTCGATGAGCCTTTCGGTGCGCTTGATCCGGGCATCCGGTCGGACATGCACGCGTTGATAACGCGGTTGTGGAGAGAATATGCCCTGACTATAATCATGGTTACCCATGATATTCGCGAAGCCTTCTCGCTCGGAACCAGGGTTCTGGCCTTGGACAAATTGCGTCAGGATCCGCACGCGCCGCACCGCTATGGCGCCTCTGTGGCCTACGATATTCCGATCGATAAAAAGCACCTGTTGCCGGAAGATATCGACATCGGCGTAGCGGACGGTTGCAGCATCGAAATTATGGGCAGTATTACTGTTGACACAACTAATAATAACTGAGAGGAACGAGAGCATGATATCGGAACCTACAAAACTCGCCCGGCTAAGCATGAGCCTGCCTGCAGAATTATTGCTTCATCTCGACAATATGGTTGAAGAACGCGGTCTGCCGTCACGGTCTCAATTGATGGCAGAGCTGATTCGCCATGCGTTGGCAGAGCACGAAGCACTGACACGACCGGAAGAAATGCTCGCCGGAACAATCACTCTGGTTTATCGCGGCGACCACGCGGGCGTGCGTCAACAACTCGCTACAACCCAGCTACATTATCTGAAAGAAGTCATCTCCTCGCAGCATGTCTTCCTGGAGGACGACCAGTCACTGGAAGTGTTGCTGGTACAGGGGCCGGCGGTACGGCTAGAGAAGCTTTGCGATGCCTTGCGGCGCATTCGTGGAGTGCACCAGTTGCGGCTTGTCACCACCACCGCATTGCTGCCTCAACTTCATGAACAGGATGAACTGGCCAACAAGAACAAGAAAGGCAGGAGCGCCGCAGCATGACCAAGCCGCTGGCGGATCCTATGGCTGCACGCGACCATGCGCGGGCGATGGCCGGCACGACGGTTGATGCCATGCCGGTCCTGCCTCCGGTCGCCGACGATCTGCCCGCCGAAGTGGCCGCCGGGGATTTGCTCTGGGAGGAAACGATCGCTGCCGGCGGTTATGCCACCCGCAAACTGGCCCGCGGATCCCGCTTGCGCCTGACAGACCTCGAGGGCGACGCATGCGCTTCGGTCCTCCTCTTCAACGCAGAAATGCCGACCGAGCGGCTCAATGTCGCGGATACGGTGAAGGTGCAGTGGAACGCCTATCTTGGCGCCGGCAAATTGCTGCTCTCGGACATGGGCCGCGTGATGATGAGCATATTGGAGGACGAGGCGGGCACCCACGACGCCTTTTGCGGCGCGTCCAACGCCGCGACCAATGAAGCCAAATATGGAGAAGGTCGCAACAGCAGCGCCTTCCCCAACGGCCGGGACCGTCTCTTGCTGGGATCTGCCAAGCATGGATTGCAAAGACGGGATGTACACCCGTGCATCAATTTTTCAAAGGAACGAAGATCGAGGCAGACGGGACCATCACGCCGCTGGTCGGTCCCTTCGAGGCCGGCCGCGAGCTGCTGCTGCGCGCCGAGATGGATGTGATTGTCGTGATCGCCAATTGCCCGCACATTCTCGATCCGCGGGAGAAGTGGACCGTCGCTCCGCTGCGTGTTTCAGCGTGGCGCGGGCCGGTGACGTCCGCCGACGATCCCATACGCAACGCGACGCCGGAAGGCGCGCGCGCCTTTCTGAATGTCGAAGATTATTTCCGTCGCTAGGAAGGAAACAGGCCCAATCATGACAGCCCCCCAAGGATTAGAAGGTCTTTCCGGTACAATCATTCATGACGAGATCGTGCCCGCACGTGCGCCTTGGCTTTATCACATAGCCGCGGGCCAAACTCTTCGCATTGTCGATCTGGAAGGGAATCAGGCGGTGGATTTTCTGCTCTATTCGACGGCCGACGATGCTGAGCGCTATAGCGCGCAGGACACCGTCGCCGCGCAGGCCAATCTGTTCCTCCGTACCGGCACCGTTCTGCGGTCGAACGAGGGAAGGGCGATGATGACGATCCTCGCCACGTCAGTCGATTATCATGACACGATTGGCGGTGCCTGCTCCTGCGAGTCCAACACGTTGCGCTATGGCCACCATACCAAGAGCCAGCATGCCTGCGTCGAGAATTTTCTCGAGGCCAACCTTACCGAAGGCCGGGGCAAGCGGGACATCGTGCCCAATATCAACTTTTTCATGAACGTGCCGGTGGAGGAAGACGGAGCGCTGGGAATCGTCGACGGTATCTCTGCACCGGGACTGATGGTCGACCTGCGCGCTGAAATGGACGTCACCGTAGTGGTGTCAAACTGTCCGCAAATCAACAATCCGTGCAACGGGTTCAATCCCACCCCGGTACGGATGATCGTGGCCGCATGAGCGTTGCTACGGTCCTGATTGCAAATCGCGGTGCAATAGCCACTAGAATTATCCGGACGGTACGCCGCATGGGAATGCGGTCGGTCGCGGTCTATTCCGAAGCCGACGCCGACTCCCTGCACGTATCGCAGGCGGACGTTGCCGTCTGCATCGGCCCTGCCGCTGCGACCGAAAGCTATCTCGATATTGCCGCTATCCTCAAGGCCGCACGGGAGACCGGTGCAGGCTTCATCCACCCGGGCTATGGCTTCCTTGCGGAAAATGCCGAATTCGCAGAGGCATGCGCCGCGGCGGACATTGTTTTTATAGGCCCTACGCCGGAAAATATGCGAACATTCGGCCTGAAACACAGCGCTCGTGCGCTGGCGACCGAACATGGCCTGCCGCTCGCGCCCGGCACCGGTCTTCTTGAAGATGAAGACGAAGCCGCAAGCGCTGCAAATGAAATCGGCTATCCGGTGATCCTTAAAGCCACGGCTGGCGGCGGTGGCATTGGCATGCATATCTGCGAGGACGAGGCGGCTGTGCGCAAGAACTGGGACAGCGTCGCTCGTCTCGGGGCGGGGAATTTTGGCGACGCCGGTGTATTCCTGGAACGCTATATCGCCCGCGCACGCCATATCGAGGTCCAGATATTCGGCGACGGAACCGGCCGGGTCATGCCGCTCGGCGAACGGGATTGCTCGCTGCAGAGACGGAACCAGAAGGTCGTCGAGGAATCGCCAGCGCCGGATCTCGGCGACAATGTCAGGCGTGATCTAATCGGCGCTGCGGTCCGTCTCGGCGCAGCTGCCCGATATCTTTCCGCCGGCACTGTCGAATTTCTGTTCGATGCCGAGCGCGAAGAATTTTTCTTTCTGGAAATGAATACCCGGCTTCAGGTCGAACATGGCGTCACCGAAGAAGTCATGGGTATTGATCTTGTCGAATGGATGATCCGGGGGGCTGCGGGCGACTTCGCTTTCCTGGATCGCGAGCCACCGGTATCAAAGGGCCATTCGGTGCAGGTCCGCCTTTATGCCGAGGACCCCGCGCTGGATTATCGCCCGACCACCGGGACAATTACCGCTATCGATTTCCCCGAGTCCATGCGTGCCGAGACATGGTGTACAGCGGGCAGCACGATCAGCGCCTGGTATGACCCGATGATCGCCAAGCTTATTGTTCACGCCGATACGCGAGAGGCGGCAATTGCGGCCATGCACACCGCGCTCGACGAAAGCCGTGTGGACGGACTGGAGTCCAACTTGCGCTGGTTGCGCGCCGTTGTGCGGGACGAGCGGTTTGTGGCAGGTCAGGTCGCGACGCGGTTGCTTGATACTATTGTCTATAATCCACACAGTATCCGTGTGGTGTCCGGCGGCACGGCAACCACGGTGCAGGACTGGCCCGGTCGCGTCGGTCTCTGGTCCGTCGGCGTACCGCCCTCTGGCCCGATGGACGATCATTCCTTTCGGGTCGGCAACCTGCGGCTAGGCAATCCGGAAGGGACAGCCGGGCTCGAGATCACCTTTACCGGTCCGACGCTGTATTTCACGGCGCCTGCACGGATCTGTATCACCGGAGCAGATTTCAGTCCCCGACTGGACGGAGAACCGGTTGAACGGGGAGTTCCGCTCGATATCGCGGCGGGGCAGACACTCGCGCTCGGCCGTGTCAGCGGAGGCGGCATGCGCGGTTATATACTGATCGCGGGGGGGCTCGACATTCCTGCCTATCTCGGCAGCCGCAGCACATTCGAACTCGGCCAGTTCGGAGGCCATGCCGCCCGTAAACTGGTGGCAGGGGACACGTTGCATCTGGCGGAAGCGGACGTCAGCGTCCCCGCCCCGGTTACCGCACTATCGGATTTCGGAAATCTCTGGACGCTGCGGGTATTATATGGCCCCCACGGCGCTCCTGACTTTTTCACCGAGGACGATATTCGGGCGACACTCGATGCCGATTGGCGTGTGCACTATAATAGCAACCGCACCGGCGTTCGACTGGTCGGACCCAAGCCGCACTGGGCGAGGGCCGATGGCGGGGAGGCGGGCTTGCACCCGTCCAACATCCACGACAATCCTTATGCTATCGGTGCCGTCGACTTTACCGGCGACATGCCGATCATTCTGGGTCCTGATGGACCGTCGCTGGGCGGATTTGTCTGTCCGTTCGTGGTAATTGCTGCGGACCAGTGGAAAATCGGGCAGCTTGCTCCGGGCGACCGCCTGCGGTTCGTGCCGGTCACTCTGGACGATGCCGAAGCCGCCGACCGCGCTCCGCTGGAACTCACGGCACAGCCGACGCGGACCGGCCCGCAGCGCGAGATATCCGACCTTTCTCCTTTTCTCGCCGATACACCAGCCCAGGGGTTGCGCCCTCGCACAGTGTACCGCCAGCAGGGCGACCGTAATATATTGGTCGAATATGGACCGATCGTTCTGGACATCGAACTGCGTATCCGTGTTCATGCCCTGATGACGCTTCTCGAGGAGAAGGCGTTGCCCGGCGTGATCGATATTGTGCCGGGCATCCGTTCCCTGCAACTTCACTTCGATGACAGGATTCTCGACCAGCAGGGTGCGCTTGCCGCGCTCATGGAAGCCGACAATCAACTTGGCGATCTTGAGGACTTCACGGTGCCTTCCCGCATCGTGCATCTGCCGCTCAGTTGGCGGGACCCGGCCACGCTGGAAACAATCGAAAAATACATGGCTGCAGTCCGGGATGACGCGCATGGTGCCCGGATAATATCGAATTTATTAAGCGCATCAATGGCCAGCCCGATGCGAATGCAGTCGAGGACATCATTTTCGATGCAAGCTATCTGGTGATGGGACTGGGCGACGTCTATCTCGGCGCGCCTGTGGCGACACCGGTCGATCCCCGGCACCGGCTGGTGACCACCAAATATAATCCGGCTCGTACATGGACGCCACCGAATGTTGTCGGAATTGGCGGTGCCTATATGTGCATTTACGGCATGGAAGGTCCGGGCGGTTACCAGCTGTTCGGACGCACCATTCAGGTTTGGAATACATATCGCCAGACCGATGCCTTTGTTGACGGCAAGCCGTGGTTGCTTCGCTTCTTTGACCAGATCCGGTTTTTCAGCGTAACCCCCGAGGAACTGGTTGAATGGCGAAGGGATTTTCCCAATGGGCGCCGTTCGATCCGGGTCGAGGAATCGGAATTCCGACTCGCCGACCATCGCGCATTTCTGGCTGAAAATGCAGAATCCATCAAAGCTTTCGAAGGGAATCGGCAGTCCGCTTTCGAAGCAGAACGTGCCCAATGGCAGCAGAATGGCGAATTTGACCGCGTTACCCAATTGACAGAAGACCCGGCGCTTGGCGCGCCCGCTGCCCCTGCGATCGAACTGCCAGAGGGCACGGACTTGATCGAGGCGCCCTTTGGCGGAAGCGTATGGAAACTCTTGGTTGCGGAAGGCGACAAGGTAAAGGCAGGGGACGTTATTGCCGTGATAGAAGCCATGAAAATGGAAAGCCCGCTCGAAAGTCCGGATAACGGCACGATTGCCGCGCTCTATATCAGCGAGCGACAGTCGCTGGAACCCGGCGCGCCGATGCTGGCGTTGAGGAGGCATTGATGACCAGGTTAGACCGGCAAAGCCCTGCGGCGATCGCAACAGCCATAAGGGGTGGAAAGACAAGTGCGCTGAAAGTGGCACAGGAAACCCTCGCCCGCCTTGATGCCTATGACAAGATTCAACCGCAAATATGGATTAGCCGCGCTGCACCTACCGAATTGCTTGCTGCGGCACGCGCGGTCGATGCCCGAATCGCGGCGGGAGAACAATTGCCGCTCGCCGGTGTTCCCTTCGCCGTTAAAGATAACATCGACGTTGCCGGCTTTGAAACCACCGCAGGTTGTCCGGCCTTTGCCTATTCCCCCGCCGCTTCTGCAACCGTCGCCGAACAGCTGCTTGCAGCAGGCGCCATCTGCGTTGGCAAAACAAATCTCGATCAGTTTGCGACGGGTCTCGTCGGTACGCGCAGCCCTTATGGCATTCCCCGGAATGCCTATAATCTGGCCTATGTCAGCGGCGGATCAAGCTCGGGTTCGGCCGTTGCGGTCGCAGCGGGGCTTGTCGGCTTCGCGCTCGGAACCGATACCGCCGGGTCGGGGAGGGTGCCTGCAGCATTCAACCATCTTGTGGGTTTCAAACCGACGAAGGGGCGCTGGAGCACACAGGGTCTCGTGCCCGCTTGCCGCACTATCGACTGTATCACCGTGTTTACCGACAATTTGTCGGATGCGCGCCTGGTGGACGATGTCCTCGCGGGCTTTGATCCGGCGGATCCCTATTCGAAGCCGCTAGCCAATGTCTCGCTTCAACCTACGCGGATCGGCGTGCCGCGCCGGGACCAGCGCGCCTGGTTCGGGGACAGCCAGTCGGAATATCTTTACGATCAGGCAATCGCCCGTCTGGCAGCCGACGCCGATATCATCGAGCTCGACATATCACCGCTCAATGAAGCGGCAAGTCTCCTCTATAATGGCCCGTGGGTTGCCGAACGAACAGCAGCCATTCAGGATCTATTGGCCAACGAGCCCGATGCGATTGATGAAACGGTGCGCCAGATCACAGAGGCCGGTTTGCGAAAGACTGCTGTCGAAGTGTTCAATGGCATCTACCGTCTCGCCGATCTCAAACGCCAGGCAGACGCGCTTTGGAACGAGGTCGACATGCTCGCCTTTCCCACTACCGGCACGACCTATCGTGTCGCGGAATTGCTGGCAGCGCCGATCGCTTTGAACAGCAATTTGGGCTTCTATACAAATTTCGTGAACCTGCTCGACATGGCAGCAGTGGCGGTGCCGCGGGAACCGTTCGAACGGGACTGGCTTCGGAATCACTTTGATCGGCGCAGCGACAGCGACCATGCGCTACTTGATGCAGCGGAAACCTATCGCGGGACAGCAGAATTGCCTGCTCCGCCCGCACTTGACCTGGAGGGAAAAATGGAAAGCGTGAAACTTGCAGTCGTCGGGGCCCACTTAAAGGACATGCCGCTGCACTGGCAGTTGACCTCGCGTGATGCCGAATTCGTCGGCTCCTTTGAAACCGCCCCGACCTATCGGCTTTACGCAATCGCCGATAGCGTTCCACCAAAGCCGGCGCTGGTCCATAGCGGGGATGGTGCATCCATCAAGGTCGAGGTTTACCAACTCGACGTCTCGGCCTTCGGCAGTTTCGTAGCCGAAGTACCCGCTCCGTTGGCAATCGGAAATGTCACCTTGGCCGATGGCACCACCGTTAAGGGTTTTGTCGCTGAATCGCGCGCAACCGACGGCGCCGAGGATATTACCGATCTTGGCGGCTGGCGGGCATATATCGAGGCGAAATAGCATCAGTGTGACCGTTAACTGCGAAAAATTGCGGCCTTCAGAATGAGGTAAATATTACGCTTGACCTAATTGATAATATCAATACCATGGCCTTCATACCAAAAACAAGAATCGTTCACAGGAGAGACACTGCAATACCGGGCCGGTTTAGCGCTCGGGCAGTCGCTAATCTTGGGCCAAGGCCCTCAGGCAACAGAGGTAGGCAGCATGAACGGAGTTCGGGTAGGAAATAGAATAATTGGAGCTGATGCACCGGTCACTGTCGGATGGGAAAATATCGGCAGGGTAGAAGGCGGACCTGCCAAGCAGTTCATCTTCACATATTTCCAGCCCACGATACTCTTCGCCGTCCTCGCCTTCTGGTATTATGCACCCAGTTCCATTGCTGTAGCATCGACGGCTATCTGGATGGGGATATGTTTCAAACTGTTCCTGCTGGCCCTCGAATGGGTTAACCCGCGTTATGATAGCTGGCGCCTGACCTGGAAGGAATTTGCCACCGACCTCTTCTATGTCGGACTCGGCTACACTTTGCTCAGGATGGTGGACAATTACATCGGTGACGGTGTCATTATCGAAGCCATCCAGAACTCCTTCGACTGGGAAAAACTGTCTTGGTTCACTGATTTGCCGTTGCTGGTGCAGGCCCTGCTTATCTCGCTGATTTTCGAGTTCGGCCAATATTGGATGCATCGCGGCATGCATAATTGGTACCCACTCTGGCTGACCCATGCGCCTCATCATTACATCACCCAACTGAACATCAACAAGGGTGCGGTTGGCAATCCGATCGAACTGTTCCTGATCGGACTGGGGATCGGCGGTTTCTTCGATTTCATCCCTCGGGCTTTTCTGCTCGCTGGTGCAATCGGTCTGACTGTGGGCGTTTACCAGCATATCAACGTCCGCTTCAACTCGCCGCGTTGGTGGCGGTTCCTGTTCAACACCACCGAGCATCACAGCGTGCATCACTCGCAGGATTATGAGGCAACACGCAGCAATTATGGTGCCAGCTGGATCATCTTCGACCGCCTCTTCGGCACATGTGTCGACGGTGAAGCAGAGTTGCTCGGCATGGAAGGCGGCAGGCGCATGCCGATCAACGAAACCATGGTCTTCCCGTTCACCGAGGGATATAAATCCCTGAAATCCCGGATCCGCGATCGCCGCCAGCAACCCACCGCCATCCCGGCCGAGTAGTTGATCATCTTTTCCCTGCCCGGAACGTTCTTATCGCGGCAAGGGCTATATTTACCACTGAGCGTTGCGGAGCCGACGGCTTCCCTGTGCCCCGGAAATTGCTGGAGGAATTGTAAGTGAAATTGCCTTTCATCGACCGAATCTGGCGGGTGAAGGGCTCGCTACCCCTCGAAACGCCCATGACCCCGGCAACTGCTTTCGACAAGCTTGATCCGCTATTCCAGACCAATGGTACGAGCTACGAGATTGCAGGCGATACACTCACCTTCGCAAAGAAAAATCCCGCGGCCCAAGACAAGTTGGCGACCTTTACCCGCGGCACGCTGAAGGTCGGCGAGTTGGATGGGCGTTCGGTACTGAGTTATAACGTAACCAGCCCGGCATTGCTGGCCTGTTTTCTGGCACCATTACTGTTTCTGGCCTTGGGTCAGGGAAATGTAGCCATTGGCGAATATGAAAAATCAAAAGCCGAAGCCGCTGAGAAATCGGGAAAAAGCGACAAGGAGAAAAAGCCGGACGAAGAGGACAAGGATATAGAATTGCACTGGATTGACGTCGCCTTGGGTGCACCTGCACCGGAAAAGCCCGACGAAAAAGACAAGGAAGAAGACAAGTATAAGAAATATTCCCCCAAGCCGGCCTATATTCTGGCGGCAATTTTCGCGACGCTTTATCTGGTCGGACGAATTCTCGAACCGTGGCTGCTCAGGTCTATCTTCCGTAAGAATCTGTCAGACAGGGCGACGACAGGCGATATTGATCCGGGCGAGCGTCTTAGTCGGGAATGACCAACGAGCAATGCCCGCGCCGATAGCGGTCTTGTTAAGATCGGAGAAGGGACTGGAAAGCCGCCACAAAATGCCTCGTGGCCGCGCTCGGCATTGTTTCCATATTGAAATTGCACGGTTTACGCAGTCGATGCTGGAATGGTGCCGAATATCCGACTCGAACGGATGACCTACCGCTTACAAGGCGGTTGCTCTACCAGCTGAGCTAATTCGGCATGCACTGGATTTGCTGGGCGCTATTAGCGTCAAACCACGCCAAAGGTCCAGCCCTCTTTTTGTGCGATTTCACTGGTCATTGCGGGCGGGTTCCAGAGCGCGGGATTGGTCGCTTCCCGTTTCATCCATGCGGCGGTGATCAGCGCGTCGGTGCTGTGGTCGTCATAGCGGGCCAGTCTCGCCGGGACGGGCGTATCCAGCTTCGCCAGCGCTTGTTTGAGGCCGGCGCGATCACGGACTTTGCTGCGGCCTTTGGGCTGACCAGCGGCGAGAGCAGCAACCGTTGTATATATCTCTACAATCACGGGACCGCTGTCGGGAACCGGATCAAATGGCCAGACGGGAATCGCGCCATTCAGTTGATGCAGCAACCGCATGCCAGTTAGGCTGGATTTTCCGACCTGTGCTGCGCCGACCAGATTGAAGCAGCTAGCGCTGTTCGCCTGTCCGGTGGCGCGTTGGTAGCGCTCGACTACGCGCAGGCGCCCGGTACCGCCGGTAAAAAGATCGCCGACAATGCCCTTTCCATGGCGGAAGTGGCGGCTTGCCTGCCCATGGTCTAGAAAACTGGCGACATTCAGATGGGGATCATCACGGCACAAAGCATCGATTTGCCGCCACAAGGCCTTCGCATCATCGGGGCTCTCGTTCCATTCCGGGAAATAGGCGTCTTGATCGAGAAAGGGCAGCGCCATCGACAGGTCGAAACCGATCAACATATCTTTCCGATCCTCTACAAGCCGCAGGAGCCATGCGAGAACATCTTCCCGCGACCAGCGCGGATCGGGTGATATCAGGGCAGGGGGGCCTTCGGGACCGATGACGGCGACCGCGATGCCGTGCGGACGCTCGGTTCTGGCGCCCGACCAGTCGATACAGGCAAAATGGGAAAAGCTACGCACCGGCGATCCTTAGCGGATCAAACCGGCAAAAGAAAAGGGCGAGTCCATCGGACCCGCCCCATTTTATTTCCTGTTGGCCAGCGGCTATTTCTTGGCGACTGGTTTGCGTGCCGCAGGCTTGCGCGCTGCTGGCGCCTTGGGTTTTGGCGGATTGTTGCGCAGATCCTCCAGAACCTTGCCCGCAACATCGCGACCACCCCAGCCGAAGGCGAGAGCCGCCGCCGCTGCGCCGCCGATTACCAGCGCGGTAAATGCGGTCTGCACGATCTCTTCTCCGACACCCATGAACTGCAGGCCCATGAAGGTGAAGAGGATGATCGTCGCATAGCGGATGATGGTACCCGCCATGCTGCCTTCGTCGGCAGTGCTCATTACCCGAGCGAGCAGGTTTGCGATCAGGAAACCGGCCATGATCACAACGCCGCCGAACAATACACGACCACCGAGTTCAAGCACCTGGTCCAGTATCTGGGTAAGCTCAGGAAAACCGAGCAGGCGTGTTGCTGCAATTGCAAAGAAGAGCATGATGCCGATCTGTGCAATGCGGGCCAATATGGACGTCAGCGATGTTTTCTCAGGCAATATGCCGATCGCCGCAACCGATTGGTCAACACCCAGGCCAGGCAGAATGTCCTTGATGATCTGAACTACAAATTTGCTGATCAGATAACCCAGGCCCAAAGTGATCGCTGCCGAGAAAATGGCTGGCAATGCCTGGAAGATGGTCCGCAGCATTTCGCTGGCCGGTCCCGAAATTGACTCGATATCAAGAATATCGAGTGCGAAGATCGCGACAAAATAACGGTCAGTGCATAGACGATCGATCCGATTGTAGAAGAAATCTGGCTGTTTCCGGTCGCAGTGTCGATGCCGCCGCGATTGGCCCATTTGTCAAAATCAAATGTCTGTAAGGCGGTTACCACAAGGTCGCGCAATATATCGGCGATCTTCAGGCCAACAAAAAGACCACCACGGCCATCACGATTCCCGGCAAGGCCTGCATGACGGTGTTGAGCAATCCTTCGATCGGCTGCACCACGCCGCCCATGCCAAATACGGTCAGAACAGCGATCAGGCCGAATAGCCAAATCAACAGGCTGGCGATCTTGCCCAGCGATTCTCCAAGAGACGCTCCTGATCCGGTATCGCGGCGCAAAAATCCGATATTGTCTACCAGTTTGGCAAAGGCCCATTTGGCGGCTTTTGCCAAAACCAGGTGATAAGTAGAATCACGAGAGCTAGCCCGATCTTCTGTCCTATTTCAATGGCAAGCTCTGTATCCAGAGCATAATTGCCTATCCGCATACCGTCCATATAGCATCCCCTATGTCGTCTATTGTTACGTGTGAAACCTTGTTACCATATTTGGCGGCCAATAGACAGGTATCAATCGTGGGATAGCCGGATGGGCGGGTAAAAACTCGTAAAGATCAAGGGCTTGTATTCATCTCTATGACTATTCGACCAATCGCTTCGCGTTGTTCAAGCACGGTCAGTGCCTCGGCCATGTCGTTCAGCGCATAACGGTGGGAGATATGCGGGCGCATTGCACCCAGCACTGCCAATTCCCGCAGCGCAGCACTCTGTCGTTCGGCGAGCTCGGGATCGCGGCGGGGGCTTTCTCCGGCGCGGACGCCAATCAGGCTATAGGTCTTGATCAGGCATGATTGGCCGGGAAAGACGGAATTTGGCCACTGGCAAAGCCAATGATAAGATAGCGTCCGTTCCACGCGATGGCGCGCGTTGCGGTCAGCGCCAGATCGCCGCCCACCGGATCATAAACAATGTCGACGCCTTTGCCGTCCGTGAGCGCTTTCACCTTTGCCGCAAGATTGTCATCTGCTGGATCCAGGACATGATCGGCCCCGGCCTGAAGAATGGCTTCGCGCTTTGCTTCACTCGAGCCGGTGCCGATGACCGTCGCACCGATATGCTTGGCCATTTTGACGGCGGCCATGCCAACGCCGCCACTCGCGCCGAGTATAAGAACAGACTCGCCTGATTGCAGATGACCCCGCTCGACCAGAGCATGCCAGGCGGTGGATGCGCCGGTTTGCCAGCAGGCGGCTTCGCTGAAGGAAAGTGCAGCGGGCAGGGGAGAGACAGCGGTTTCTTTAACCACCCATTGCTCGGCCAGCGCGCCACCCTTGCTTCCTGCCATCACGCGGTCACCGGGTCTGAAACTCTCCACATCCGGAGCGACTTCTATTACCTCGCCGGCGGCTTCCATCCCGGGAACAAAGGGGGGATCAGGACGGAACTGATATTTGCCTTGCGTCATCAGCAGATCGGGAAAATTGAGACCCGCTGCATAAACCCGGATCCGGACCTCGCCGCTCTGCAACGGCACCGTCTGCTGCTCCCGTATCTGGACGGAAGAAGGACCAGTCAGGTCGGTGCAAACTGCTGCCAGATGACGGGCGGTCATGGGTTAAGGGTCTCGATTACGTCCCTGGTAAAATCCTCGATCTTGAAGCGACTGTCTGCGCTATCGTAGCCGCGGCGGACGATTACGAGATTCAGCGAAGCGATGATCACCAGATATTGCCCCCGGTTTCCGATGGCCGCGAAGGCATCTTCCGGTATGCCGTCGGATTTGTTCAGCAGCCAGAATGTAGCGCCATAGCCAAAGCCTCTGGGCGGTTGCGGCCCGGAAGCGGAGGTGACATAATTCCGCCAGTTCTCCGGCAGCAGGCGTTCGCCATTCCACTCGCCATTGTCGAGGTACAGCATTCCCAGTCGTCCGAAATCCCGCGCGGTGGACCATAGCTGGCTGGAGAGGATATAATTGCCCTGCCAGTCCCGCTCGGCATAAGTGCGGGTCATGCCCAGTTTCTGAAAGAAGCTATAGGGATCGAAACCGGGAGCGCCGGGCGTATCCTTTTGCTTGCGGATATGTTCGAGGCGGGTGGCTAGTACCGCCAGCAATGTGTCATTATTGGCATAGCGGAAGCTGGTGCCCGGTCGGTGAAGCAGCGGCCAGCTGGTCGCTTTTTCTGCAACACTGCTGCCGCCCAGATAGATGGAGTCGGTTCGGGCGCCGCTGCCGTCGCTGGTCAAGCCGCTAGCCATACGCATAAGCTGATCGATTGTGATGGCGCTGCGCGGGTCGCCGGACTGCTGCCATTGCGGCAGGCTGGCGGATGCCGTGACATCGACCATGCCCTGCTGCACTGAATGGCCGATCAGCGTGCCCGATATCGATTTGGCGACAGACCATGAGCGCTGGGCAGTGTGGAGATCGTGGCCGTCCTTATAGTGCTCGGCAAGTATCCGGCCATCTTTGATGACCAGCGCAGCGCTTGTCTTGCCGCCATAGACTTCCGGCTGAAAGGCGCGCCTGGCTGCAGATTGCACCGCCCGCGAACGCTGCGACGGCCTGACCAGCGCATTTCGGTCTCCCATCGGCCATGACCGATCATCGAAATACTTGCGCCTTTCCGTCGACACGGTCCGGTCGGTCGGTTCATATCCGATCGGCATGGCTGTGCAGCCGCTCCGGCTGTTCCAGATTGCAACGCGCGGCGCCATATCGTCAGCAAAGGGAACGCGCACTTCGCGCGTATCGTCATCAATATCTGCGGTCAGCGTTGCTATGATATTTTCAACCCGTCCGTAACTGCCGGTCAGTTCGTCTGCTTCGATATCCGCAAGCAGCTTGCCGCCGTTCCATAGCCCGGAGCAAAGGAATTGCGCCTTGTATCCGGCGGCCAGCGCCCGGTCATAACGCGGTTCTTCGACCTCCTGCGCGAAGGCACTGGTGCAAAGCAACGCGCCGACTATTCCGATACTAGCGAGTTTTTTGAGCACGCAGCTTTTCCCAATAATCCAGTCGTTCCCGGATCTTGTGCTCGAAGCCGCGATCCACGGGTTGATAAAAATTCTGCGCCTGCATTTCCTCGGGCCAATAATTGTCCCCCGAAAAACCGTCATCGCTTTCATGATCATAGCTATAGCCTGCACCATATCCGATATCCTTCATCAACTTGGTCGGTGCATTCAATATATTCTGTGGCGGCACTAGCGAGCCGGTATCTTTGGCTGATCTCCAGGCGGCTTTTTGAGCTTTGTAGGCAGCATTGGATTTTGGCGCGGTCGCGCAATAGAGGCAGGCTTGGACAATCGCCAATTCGCCTTCCGGGCTGCCGAGAAATTCATAAGCCTGCTTCGCGGCGAGCGCCTGCACCAGAGCCTGCGGATCGGCCATGCCGATATCCTCGCTGGCGAAACGCACGATCCGGCGGAGCAGAAACAGCGGCTGCTCTCCGGCCACCAGCATTCTCGCGAGATAATATAGCGAGGCTTGCGGGTCCGATCCGCGCATGGCTTTGTGCAACGCCGAGATCAGATTATAATGGCCCTCGCGATCCTTGTCATAGACAGCCATTCGCCGATGCAGGATTTTTGCGAGTTGGGGAGGGTCGAGCGGGTCCTTGATATCGAGCGAAAACAGTGTCTCGGCCTGGTTGAGCAGAAAGCGGCCGTCACCATCGGCGCTGGCAACCAGCGCCTCTCTGGCGTCGTCCGTCAGCGGCAGCCGCTTGTCCTCGATCCTTTCCGCCTTTTGCAGAAGCTGGCCCAGGGCCATTGCGTCGAGGCGGTTGAGGATCAGTACCTGGGCGCGGCTCAGCAGAGCGGCGTTGAGTTCGAATGACGGGTTTTCGGTTGTGGCACCAACAAGGACCACCGTGCCCCGCTCGACATAGGGAAGGAAACTGTCCTGCTGCGATCGGTTGAACCGATGGATCTCGTCAACAAACAGAAGTGTGGCCTTGCCGGACTGGAACCGCATTTCGGCTTCGGCAAAGACCTTCTTCAGCTCGGCAACACCCGAAAAACCGCCGAAATGGCTTTGAAATGCAGGTCGGTCTGATCAGCGAGCAATCGTGCGAGGCTGGTTTTTCCCGTCCCCGGGGGCCCAGAGAATGATTGACGACAGCCTGCCGGCAGAGATCATTCGACCAATCGTGCCTTCGGCACCGACCAGATGGTCCTGCCCGACAATATCGGAAAGCTGGCGCGGCCGCAGCCGGTCGGCGAGGGGCGCGTCCGGCGAGCTTTCGCTTTCGCCCTGTTGTTCCTTATCGTCGTCGAACAGTCCCTGCATGTCTAGCGGACGGCCGCTTGCTGGATCGGGCCATGGCCGGCCTGCCGTTGGCGGACCAGCCGCATATAGGTCTGTGCGACCGCATTGTTGATCTGGTCCCAGCTATATTCCTCTGCCCGCCGTTCACCGGCTGCGCCATGAGCGTTACGCAGGTCGACATTCTGGCAATAGAGTTGCAGCGCATCGGCAAATTCGCGGACCGCGCCGGGGGTGACCAGTTTGCCCGACTCGTTATTCTTGACCAGACTCTGGCTTCCCGTGGCCTTGGCCGCCACCACCGGCAGGCCGCAGGCCATCGCCTCGAGCGTGACATTGCCGAATGTCTCGGTAATCGACGGATTGAACAGCATCTCCATGCTGGCAACCGCACGGCCAAGATCCTTGCCCTGCTGGAAGCCGACAAAATGGCACCGGGAATGCGTTCTTCGAACCATTGCTGGGCCGGCCCTTCACCGATCACCAGCACCTTGTGCGCAACCTTGCGCCGTTTCAACTCGTCAATGGCGTCGGAAAAGACATCGAGACCCTTTTCCATCACCAGCCGCCCGAGGAAACCGATCACGGGAATATCGTCCTCTATGCCCAGCGACTGTCGCCATTCCAGATCGCGGCGTCCGGAATGGAATATCTCGCGGTCAACGCCGCGCGACCAGATGCCGATATCGTAATTCATCCGCTGGTCGCGCAGCACTTGCGCCATCGATTCCGACGGGGCCACCAGCGCGTCGCAACGGCGGTATAGGCGGCGCAATATTGCCTCGATCACCGGCTCCAGAAAGGCGAGATTATAATAGCGGGGATAGGTTTCGAACCGGGTGTGCACGGAAGCGAGTACGGGAATATTTTGCCGCCGTGCCCAGGATACCATTTTATGCCCGACGCGATCGGGGCTCGATATTTGCAATATATTCGGATTGAACTGTTCTAAATCCCGGCGCACATCCCCGGAAATCCGGGTCGGAAAACGATATTCACCACGTCCTGGGAAGGCCACTGACGGGACACTGATAAGGTCACCAGTCGGTTCGAACGCCGGCGTGTCAGTAGTTGGCGAATAGACCCGGACTGCAGCTCCCTGACGCAACAGATAATCAACCAGCCGGTTGAGGGCCTGGTTTGCGCCATCGCGCACGAAATTATAATTGCCGCTGTAGAGGGCGATACGAAGGTCACTGATTTCCATTCGCGCCTTGAAGCATAATAGCTGGGAAATTGCCAATATGAACTTGGCCGGCTAGCAAGTGGATATGATAAGCACCCGACTCGATCAGCTGCTGATCGGCACTCCTCAAGAATTTCGCGATGACGGCGCGATGAGCGCCATTGCCAAGCAGCCCGTCGAGGATGCGCTGATGCTGGGCTTGGAAGGACTTGCCGGCAACCAGGTTGCCGATCCGCTTCATCATGGCGGTCGCGACAAGGCGGTCCATCTCTATCCGGCGGAACATTATGGCTTCTGGCGAGACAAATATCCGGATCTGGATCTGCTCGAACAGCCCGGTGCCTTTGGCGAGAATTTCAGTTGCACCGGCATGACCGAGGACCGGCTTTGCCTTGGCGATATTTTCCGTCTGGGGGAAGCGCTGATCCAGTGCAGCCATGCCCGCAAACCCTGCTGGAAGCTCAACCATCGCTTCGGCAAGCCGGATGTCTTGAAAACCGTGGTCAAGACCGGCAAGTCGGGCAGCTATTTCAGGGTGATGGAAACGGGCAAGGTGCAGGCAGGGGACTTGTTTGTCCAGCAGGAGCGTCCGCTGCCAGACTGGCCGCTGGACCGGTTGTTCGATCTGATCATCGGTGGACAGCACAAGGGACGCAGCGCTGAACTCAGGATGCTGGCGGAAAGCCCGCTGCTGGCAGAAAACTGGCGACAGCGGGCACAACAGCTCGCCGAAACCCAGACGGACTAGACGAGCATCGGCTTTGGCGGGTGCAGGCGCAATTTCGTCACCCGGCGATCGTCGGCTTCGGTGATTTCCAATATCCAGCCGCTGGGATGCTCGAGCCTTTCTCCTACAGTCGGGATATGGCCCGCCAGAACGAAGCTCAGTCCGCCGATCGTGTCGACATCCTCGTCGATGATTTCGAGCGCCGGATCGACGGCCTCACCGACATCGTCCAGTTCGGCTCTGGCGTCGGCTTCCCAGACACCGTCTTCCAGCCTGACCAGCATCGGGACCGGCTCGTCATCATGTTCGTCCTCGATCTCGCCTGTGATTTCCTCGACGATATCCTCGATCGTAACGAGACCTTCGGTGCCATTATATTCGTCAAAAATGATCGCGAGATGGGTTCGGGTCGCGCGCATTTCGGCGAGCAGGTCGAGAACGCCCATCGATTCGGGGACAAAGCGGGGCTGCCGGAGAAAGGGCGTAATATCATCAGGATAGGGGCCGCCCTTGGCGACAATCGTGAATATGTCCTTGATGTGGATCATCCCGACTATATTGTCGAGATTGTCGCGATAGACCGGAATCCGGCTGTGGCCGTGCTCGGAGAATATATCGACGAAATCGCTGAACGGAGAGCTTTCCTCGATCGCGATCATGTCAGCGCGCGGTACCGCAATATCATCGACGCGGTGCTCGCTGAAATGCAGCATGTTGCGCAGCATTTCCAGTTCGAGCGATGATACGTCCGGCTGGTTATTGGGATCGGCCTCGGCATCGCTCTCATGATCGTCGATGACTTCTTCGATCTGCGCGCGCAGGCTGTTATCTTCGTTGTTGCCGAATAGCAGAGCCTTCAGGCTCTGCCATATTCGTCCGGGCTCGTCATCTTCCTTGGATGGGCTGCTACTGCGAGCCGTACCCGTCACACTGTCATTTTCAACGTCGGTCATTCTTGTTCTTGATTACCTGCTTTACGCTTGTTCTGAATAAGGGTTGGCAATTCCCATTGTTGCCAATGCATTGATTTCGCAATTTTCCATCAAAGTCGCATCTGTCTCGGTCTCGTGATCATAACCTAGCAAATGCAACGTCCCGTGCACAATCAAATGTGTAACATGGGTAGGCATTGCAATATTCTTCGCCGCCGCTTCGTCACGGCAGGTTTCATATGCCAGGATTATATCGCCGAGAAGGGCCTCGCCATCGTCGGTATTGGCGAGAGCCCCGAGCAGATCAGGCTGGATTTGCGGAAAGGAGAGTACATTCGTCGGCTTGTCCTTGCCGCGATAGTCATTGTTGAGCAACTGCACCTCG
>NZ_PYIA01000050.1:0-707 GCF_013265645.1 Sphingopyxis sp. BSNA05
GGGCCTCGGCTGGGAAGTCTGGTGCGACGGCATGGAAGTCACCCAGTTCACCTATTTTCAGCAAATGGGCGGATTCGACTGCAAGCCGGTGGCCGGCGAACTGACCTACGGGCTGGAACGGCTGGCCATGTACATCCAGGGCGTGGATAGCATCTATGATCTGGATTATAACGGTAACGGAATGACTTACGGCGATGTCTTCCTGGAAAATGAGAAGCAGATGTCGGAGTGGAATTTCGAAGTCGCCAATACTGATAGCCTGTTCGACCTGTTCAACAAGGCGGCGGCCGAGTGCGAAAACTGTCTCGACCGGAAATTGCCGATTCCCGCTTATGAGCAGGCGATCAAGGCGAGCCATGTGTTCAACCTGCTGCAGGCGCGCGGCGTGATCAGCGTCCAGGAACGAGCCAGCTATATGGGCCGGGTCCGGGATCTGGCGAAGGGCAGTTGTGAAGCCTATATGAAGAAAAACGGGTGGGCGGCGTGATGATCCATCAATATCGTCATCCTGAACTTGTTTCAGGACCCCTTGAGATTGCGCGCTTGCCGCACGAGATCCTGAAACAAGTTCAGGATGACGAGTGTCAGGGAGGAAAATAGATGACCGATTTCCTTCTCGAATTGCTCTCCGAAGAAATCCCCGCCCGCATGCAGGCCAAGGCCCGCGCGGACCTCGAACGGCTGTTCACCGCGCAAATGGCGGAAGC
>NZ_PYIA01000051.1:0-63432 GCF_013265645.1 Sphingopyxis sp. BSNA05
CGTCGCTGCGCTCCTCGCAATGACGGTGATCTGGCCACGCAGCTGATTTCCGGTGCGCCAACATTAACGTTGGATCGCCGCCGCATCGTCAATAACTATCACCCTTAGCGCCTTCGCGTCTTCGCGTGAAAATCTTCCCTACCTGTTCAAAAGAACAAGCCGCGCGGAAAGCCATTGCATCTCAAGCCGATATGCGGAATTAATCGCTTGATGAAACATATAGACCCCGCCCGCTATCTCGAGCAGCCGTTCGGCCAGCTCGCTGATCTGATCAACGCCCATGCCGTCAACCAGCCCGACCGGATTGCGCTGGATGACAGCGTGGAAAAGCTGAGCTGGGCCGAGACCGCGGCGCAGGTCAACCGGATTGCGGCGCAGCTGCAGGCGGATGGTCTGCAGAAGGGGCAGGCGGTTGCGATTCTCGGGACCACCACGGTGCGCTATGCGCTGGCCTATCTCGGCGCGATTGTTGCGGGTGGTTGTGCAGCGCCTTTGACCACTTCGGCGACGCCGACGCAGCTGGCGAACATGATGCGGGACAGCGGTGCGATGCATCTGTTTATAGACCGCGTGAAGAGCTCCGAGCTGTTGGAGAGCGGCGAAAAATTGCCTGCGCTCAAACATGTCATGCTCGATCAGGCGGTGGACGACGCGCCGGTGATCCTGGACTGGATGGCCGATGAAGGCGCGACGCCGGCCGATCTGGGCGTCGGTCCCAAAGACCCTTATAATATCATCTATTCCAGCGGCACCACCGGCACGCCCAAGGGTATTGTCCACAGCCGCCAGATGCGCTGGTATCATGCCGCTGTCGGAGAGGCGACCGGATATGGCAAGCCCGGACAGGTCACATTGCTGTCGACGCCGCTCTATTCGAACACGACGCTAGCGCTGTTCACGCCGACCATTGCTTATGGCGGCACGCTGGTGATGATGGGCAAATTCGATTGCCAGCGCTGGCTGGAACTGGCGCAGGAGCACCGCGCCAGCCACACAATGCTGGTACCGGTCCAATATCAGCGGCTGATGGATTATGAAGGCTTTGACGATTTTGACCTGAGCAGCCTGACCCATAAATATTGCACCAGCGCGCCCTTCTCGGCGGAGCTGAAGGCGGAAGTGCTGAAGCGGATGCCAGGCGGGCTGATCGAGATTTACTCGATGACCGAGGGCGGTGTGGTCTGTCTGTTGCTGTGCCACGAACATCCCGACAAATTGCACACGGTCGGTATCGCCTGGGGCGGCAGCGAAGTGATTACGATCGACGAGCAGCTCAACCGTCTGCCCGCGGGCGAAATGGGCGAACTGGTCGGCCGGTCGCAGACGATGATGTCGGGTTACAAGAACCAGCCGGAAAAACCGAAGAAGCCAGCTGGTATGACGAGAATGGCGATCGTTGGCAGCGGATGGGCGATATCGGCAAGGTTGACGAGGACGGCTTCATCACGCTGATGGGCCGGACCAAGGACATGATCATTTCCGGCGGGTTCAATATCTATCCGCGCGATCTGGAAGAAGCGCTGATGGCGCAACCGGGTGTCGCCGATGCGGCGGTGGTTGGCGTGGCGTCGCGGCAATGGGGCGAGACGCCGGTCGGCTTCGTCGTGGCGGAGGCTGGCGTGACGCTTGATCTGGAGGCGCTGAAGGCGGCTACCAATGCGAATCTCGGCAAGACCCAGCGGGTCTCCGAATTGCGCCTGATCGACGAACTGCCGCGCAGCCATATTGGCAAGATATTGAAAACGGAATTGCGGGATATGGCCGAGGGGTAGGATGAACCCCGGGCCTGTCTGATGTTCCCCCGCGCAGGCGGGGGTCCATCTCCCGATGTTGCGTTTGGACGGAATGGTTTTGTTCGCGCAATGCCGCGGCCGGAGCGCGACGATCGACCTGTCTCTGGCGACGGGAGTTCTGGAGATGGGCCCCTGCCTGCGCAGGGGCACTGCTTGGCACTATGGGCTCGGGCAACCTAGTTTGAAGAGGGGCGTTATCCCGACATGTTGATGACCTTTCTTGTCGTGGTGGTGGTTTCGGCGGCGCTGATCGCGGGCGCGCTCTGGGGCGTTTACGGGAAGATATCGAGCAAGACCGAAGGCTTTGTCATTGCCCTGGCTGGGGGTGCGCTGATCGTCTCTCTGGTCAGCGAGATGATCCAGCCGGCGGTCGAGCAAAGCAATCTCTGGGTCGGGCTGGGTTCGGTCGCGGCCGGAGCGGCTGTATTCTCTGGCGTCGATTACTGGATTGATGAAAAATGGGGCGCGGAAGGCGGCGGCGGTTTGCTGGCCGCGATCACCCTCGACGGTGTGCCGGAAAATCTGGCGCTCGGGGTGGCGCTGATCGGGGCGGCACCGATTGAAGTGGCGGCGCTGGCCGGATCCATTCTGCTCTCTAACCTCCCCGAAGCCGCGGGCGGCGCCAAGCAGATGGTCGGCAACGGGCTGTCCAAAGGCAAGACGCTAGGGCTTTGGGCGCTGACGGCGCTGATCCTGTCTGGCGCAGCCATTGTCGGCAATTTTGCGCTGGAAGGCGTTTCCCCGCATATGCTGGCCGCGACCCGCTGTTTCGCCGCCGGTGCGGTGGTTGCCTCGCTCGCCACCGAGGTGTTTCCCAAGGCCTATAAGGAAGACCATCATATGGCCGGTGTAGCGACTGCAATCGGTGTGATCCTGGCGGTCTTTCTCGGCGAGCTTGCCACCGCCTGAGGCGGGCCGGATTTTGCGGCGGCAAGGGACAAAGGCACTAGACTCGAATGGGGTGGCCCACTAAGCGGCTAAGCCATGTCCATAGCTCATGAAGAAACCATCCTGATCGTCGATTTCGGCTCTCAGGTCACGCAGCTTATCGCCCGCCGGGTGCGCGAGGCGGGAGTCTATTCGGAGATTGCTCCGTTCCATATGGCGGAAGAGGCCTTTCACCGGCTGAAACCCAAGGGAATCATCCTCTCCGGATCGCCCGCCGGGGTGCCGGACGAAGGCAGCCCGCGTGCGCCGGATGTGATTTTCGAAAGCGGCCTGCCGATCCTCGGCATCTGCTACGGCCAGCAGGTGATGACCCACCAGCTGGGCGGCACGGTGGAATCGGGTTCGGGCGGCGACTTTGGCGGCGAATTTGGCCGCGCCTTTATCGAAATCAGCGAAGAATGCGTGTTGTTCGACGGCCTGTGGCAGGTCGGCGAGAAGCATCAGGTGTGGATGAGCCACGGCGACAAGGTCACCGAATTCGCGCCCGGCTTCCGGATCGTCGCGACCACCGAGGGCGCGCCTTTTGCCCTGATCGCCGATGACGAGCGGCGCTATTATGGCACCCAGTTCCACCCCGAGGTTGTCCACACGCCCGACGGCGGCAAGATGATCGCCAATTTCGTCCGCCATGTCTGCGGCTGCGCCGGCGACTGGACGATGGCGGAATATAAGGATGCCAAGATCGCCGAAATCCGCGAGCAGGTCGGCGACAAGAAAGTGATCTGCGGCCTGTCCGGCGGCGTCGACAGTTCGGTGGCGGCGATCCTGATCCACGAAGCGATCGGCGATCAGCTGACCTGTGTCTTTGTCGACCATGGCTTGCTGCGGATGAACGAGCGCGAGCAGGTCGAGACCCTGTTCCGCGACCATTATAATATACCGCTGGTGGTGGTCGATGCCGAGGCGCGGTTCATGGCTGGCCTGGCCGGTGTCTCCGACCCGGAAAAGAAGCGCAAATTTATCGGCGGCGAATTTATCGAAGTGTTCGACGAGGAAGCCGCCCGGGTTGGCGGCGCCGATTTCCTTGCCCAGGGCACGCTTTATCCCGATGTGATCGAGAGCGTCTCGTTCACCGGCGGGCCGAGCGTGACGATCAAGTCGCACCATAATGTCGGTGGCTTGCCGGAACGCATGAACATGAAACTGGTCGAACCGTTGCGGGAACTGTTCAAGGACGAGGTCCGCGATCTCGGGCGCGAGCTTGGGCTGAATGACCAGTTCGTCGGACGCCATCCCTTCCCCGGCCCGGGTCTCGCGATCCGCATTCCCGGCGAAGTGACCAAGGAACGCTGCGATATCCTGCGCAAGGCCGACGCGATCTATCTCGAGGAAATCCGCAACGCCGGATTGTATGACGCGATCTGGCAGGCCTTCGCCGTATTGCTCCCGGTGAAGACCGTCGGCGTGATGGGTGACAGCCGCACGTATGATAATGTTTGCGGCCTGCGCGCCGTGACCAGCACCGACGGCATGACCGCCGACGTCTACCCCTTCGACGCCAGCTTCCTGACCCGCGTATCAACGCGGATCGTCAACGAGGTGAAGGGGATCAACCGGGTGGTTTACGATTATACCAGCAAGCCGCCGGGGACTATTGAATGGGAATAAATCGGAAAGAGCAAACAGCCGGGGGCTGTTTGTCCGATTTATTCGGCGACGTGAGGAGCCGCTGAGCCAAGCGCCAAAGTTTGGCAGTGCCTCGGTCCTTCGACAGGATCAGGACGAACGGGGCTTTTTGAGCGCTCGCTTCTTAACAGTTTAGGCCAATCATCTCCTTCCGTTCGTCCTGAGCTTGTCGAAGGACGGGTGCGCGCTATCGTGCGGCGATGGCATTCTGGACCTATATGCTGAAATGCGCGGACGGGCATTTTTATGTCGGGCACAGCGATAATCTTGAGGCCCGCATTGCGGCCCATCAGTCGGGAACGATCGGGGGATATACCCACAGCCGCCGGCCGCTCGAGCTGGTGTGGTGCGAAACATTCGGATCTCGCGAAGAAGCCCTTGCCGCGGAGCGCCAGATAAAGGGCTGGTCGCGGGCGAAAAAGCGGGCGTTGATTGCTGGTGACTGGGATTTGATATCCGAACTGGCCCGGTGTCGGTCGCGGGGATAGATTGTGCGAATTCGTACTTCGACAAGCTCAGCACGAACGGGGTTTTGTATTTCGGTCTCGCTGCCACGGAAGGTTGGTCGACCGGCGCCAATCGGCATCAGTCGGCTATGACACAGGCAGTTGTTGACCCCCCGTCACCGTCATACTAGACCTGAATTTAATCAAACAATTAAATTCAGGAGAGACCCGCCATGAAAGCCATCCAACTGCATGCCCCCGCATCGCTCGACAATCTCAAGCTGGTCGATCTGCCTGATCCGGCAGCGCCCGGCCCCGGCGAAATCGCGGTGCGGTTGCGCGCTTCCAGCCTCAATTTTCATGATTATGCGGTGGTCAAGGGGATGATCCCGACCGCCGAGAACCGCATCCCGATGTCCGATGGCGCGGGCGAGGTCACCGCCGTGGGCGAGGGCGTAAGCGATTTTGCGGTGGGCGATCTGGTGGTTTCGACCTTCTTCCCCGAATGGATCGACGGTGCGCCGCCCGAAGGCGGTTTCAAGCGCGTCCCCGGCGACGGAATCGACGGCTATGCGGTCGAGCAGGCGGTCAGTCTGGCGACGGCATGGACCAAGGCACCCGAGGGTTATAGCGCCGCCGAGGCTGCGACTTTGACTTGCGCCGGCCTGACCGCGTGGCGCGCTCTGTTTGTCGACGGCTGCGTGAAGCCGGGAGATACGGTATTGGTGCAGGGCACCGGCGGTGTTTCGATCTTCGCGCTGCAATTTGCCAAGGCGGCCGGCGCGACGGTGATCGCGACCTCTTCGTCCAACGAGAAGCTGAAGCGGCTGAAGGAACTCGGTGCTGACCATCTGATCAATTACAAGGAAGTCGAGGCCTGGGGGCCGAAGGTGCTCGAACTCACCGGTGGCAAGGGCGTTGATTGCGTTGTCGAAATCGGCGGGCCGGGCACGCTCGACCAGTCGATGATGGCGACGCGCATTGGCGGCCATGTCGCGCTAATCGGCGTGCTGACCGGTTTTGCCGGACCCGTGCAGACAGCGCTGCTGATGGCGAAGAACCTGCGCGTGCAGGGCCTGACCGTGGGCAGCCGGGCGCAGCAGCAGGATATGATCGCAGCGATCGAGGCCAATGGCCTGAAGCCGATACTCGACAAGTCCTTCCCGCTCGCCGATCTGGGCGATGCTTTCCGTCATCAGGAATCGGGCCAGCATTTCGGCAAGATCATCGTCGATATCTGATCCATGACGCGGCTCGCCACACCCGAGGATTGCGATGCGGTGGTTGCGCTGTGGCAGGCCTGTGGCCTGACGCGGCCGTGGAATGACGCGCGCGCCGATTTCGAGCGGGCGGTTGGCGGTGTTTCGTCCGACATTCTGTTGCTGGAAAAAGCAGGCCGACTGGCTGCGACGGTCATGGTCGGCGATGACGGCCATCGCGGCTGGGTCTATTATCTCGCGGTCAAGCCGGATTGCCGGAAACAAGGCCTTGGCCGAACGATGATGGCAGCAGCGGAGCATTGGCTGCGCGAACGCGATGCGCCGAAAATACAATTGATGGTACGCGACGACAATGAAGCGGCGATCGGGTTTTACAAGGCGCTGGGCTATGATGTGCAGCCGGTTGTGACCATTGGTCGCAGGCTGGACTGATCGGCAAGGGGCGGCGGTTGCCGGCCTCGGAGTCTTGCTACTAGACTATCGTCCGCCCATATCTCGGTGATGCAACTAGACCTGGGCCCCGATCACCGCACCGAAATATTGCGCCGGATGCACAGCAGGCTGGTCGCGCAGTTCGGCCGGGTGATCCGGCCCGATGACAAGCGCCGTGATCCCATGTGGACGCTGGTGCAGGGCGTCATCGGCGCGCGCGCGAAAACCGCTGTGTCCAATGCCAATGCGGACCGCTGATCGCCGAATATGGATCGTGGGAACGGGTCGCAGCGGCGCCTCTCGAGGAATTGAAAGCCCATCTGCAAACGGCGACTTTCCCGGCAATGGCGGCGGAGCGGCTCAAGGCCTGTCTGCAGGACATTATCGCGCAGCGTGGCAAGGCCAGTCTGGATCATCTTGCGACCATGGAGACAGCGGATGCCATGGCCTGGCTGGAGACCTTGCCCGGGATTGCGCGGAAGATCAGCGCCGGCATCATGAATACCAGCCAGTTTGATCGCAAGGCGCTGGTGCTCGATACCGGCCACCGGCGGGTGGTGCAGCGCATGGGTCTGGTGCCGCCCAAAGCGGATACGACCCGCGCTTATGATGAGCTGATGCCTATCTTGCCGCCCGAATGGTCCGCCGCCGATCTTGACGAGCATCATCTGCTCGGGAAGCGCCTTGCCCAGACCATTTGCCGACCGAAACGACCGGATTGTCCGTCCTGTCCGGTGCGCGCAGACTGCGAAACGGGACGGACCTTATGATAAGCGATCAGCAGGTCGAGACCGTCTATCGCCGTCTCTCCGAAGCCATGCCGGGACGGACGAAGGACGCCAAGGGCCCGAAGGGCCAGCCCGACGCCTTCCGCTCCTGCATATCCTGCATGCTCTCGGCCCAGTCGCTCGACCGCAATACGGCCAGGGCCGCGCGCGCCTTGTTCGCGCTCGCGCAAACGCCGGAAGACATGCTGGAGCTGGACGACCGCGATATTGCCGCAGCGATCAAACCTGCGGGCTTTATAATATGAAACGCGCAATATCCGGAGATTCTGCGAGCATTTGCTGGCCGAACATGGCGGTGTCGTGCCGAATACCCGCGAAGGCTTGTTGTCGATGCCCGGCATTGGCCGCAAATGCGCGGATATTGTCATGAGCTTCACTTTCGGCGCCGATGTGATCGCTGTCGACACCCATGTGCACCGCGTCTGCAACCGGATTGGCCTGACCGATGCGAAGTCGGCCGACAAGACCGCCCAGCAACTGGAAGAGCGTAGTCCCGATTGGGCCTTGCGCGACGGGCATTTCTGGCTAATTCAATTCGGGAAGCGAATTTGCACCGCCCGGAGCCCGAAATGTGACCTTTGTCCGGTTGCTGACCTATGTCTCTGGCTCAAAGTGCAGCAAAAACAGGACCAGGCCCATGAGCAACGAAACCAAAATGTACGGCATTTCCAATTGCGACACGATCAAGAAGGCGCGCAACTGGATGGAGAAAAACGGCATCAACTATGTCTTCCACGACTATAAAAAGTCGGGGATCAGCAAGGAAAAGCTGGAAATGTGGGTGATGCAGGTCGGTTGGGAAGCGCTGGTCAACAAGCGCGGCACGACCTTTCGCAAGCTGCCGGACATGGTGAAGGAAAATATCGGTGACGATACTGCGGTCATGGTGATGGCGGAGAATCCCAGCATGATCAAACGCCCGGTGCTGGAACATGGCGACGAACTGGTCGTCGGTTTCAAGGCAGCGGATTATGAAGCGGCGGGGCTGACTGCGCGCAACAGCTGATGCCGACGATCATGTCCCATGCCGCTGTGCCCCTCGTGGGCGCTGTGATATTGGGACGGAGCAGGCTGTCTTTGCCGGTGATTGCCACCGGATTGCTATTCGCGATGCTGCCGGATGCTGACGTGGTCGGTTTTCGGCTGGGCATCGAATATGCGGACAGCTGGGGGCACCGGGGCGCAACCCATAGCCTGCTTTTTGCCGCCGTTGCGGCCCTGTTCGCAACCGCCTTGCTGCGGCCCGAGCGATTTGGTCTGGCGGCGGCTTTCCTGTTCGTTTCGATGGCCTCGCACGGACTGCTGGATATGCTCACCAATGGCGGGCCGGGCGTGGCTCTGTTCTGGCCCTTCGACTCCATGCGCCATTTCGCCCCCTATACCCCGATTGCCGTATCGCCGATCGGGATTTCTGATTTTATCAGTAGCCGTGGCATCAAAGTGTTATATTCCGAAGCTATATGGATTTGGATACCGCTGACACTGGTTGCCGCAGGTTTCGGTATCAAGAAAAGGACAAGCAAATGGTTCAGGCAAAATGGAACGGCGCGGTGATTGCCGAGAGCGACGATATAGTGATGGTCGAGGGCAACCATTATTTCCCCCGCGATTCGGTCTGGTCGAAATATCTGATGCACAGCGATACGACCAGTCATTGTCCCTGGAAGGGCGATGCATCCTATCACAGCCTGATCGTCGACGGCGAGATCAACGAGGATGCGGCCTGGTTCTATCCCGCACCCAAGAAAGCCGCCGCCGAAATCGAGGGCCGGATCGCCTTCTGGAACGGCGTCGAGGTCGGCTGATGATGAGCTTCCGCTTTGCTTTGGTGATTGGATTCGCGCTGGCGCTGGCCGGATGCGGGGCAGGAGCGGAGCAGGCAGGAGATACAGATATGAAGGCAGCGACCTTGACCGGAGAAGCACCGATCATCATCGCCCATCGCGGCGCCAGCGGCGAGCGGCCGGAACATACGCTGGCGGCCTATCGGCTGGCGATCGAACAGGGTGCCGATTTTATCGAACCCGACCTGGTGCTGACCAAGGACGGCGTGCTGGTGGCCCGTCACGAGAATGAGATCAGCGGGACGACCGATGTCGCCGTTCGTCCGGAATTTGCCGATCGCAAGGCGACCAAGCTTATCGACGGTCAGGAATATTCCGGCTGGTTTACTGAAGATTTTACGCTTGCCGAGTTGAAGACATTGCGGGCGAGGGAACGGCTCCCCGAATTGCGGGCCGCGAACGCGCAATATGATGACCGGTTCGGAATACCGACCTTTGAAGAGGTCCTGCAGTTGCTCGAGGCGCATGCCACAGAAACCGGCAAACGGATTGGTGTCTATCCGGAAACCAAACATCCCGGCTATTTCAAGGCTCTGGGACTGGGCCATGACGAGCCTTTGCTGAAATTGCTGAAACAATATGGCTATGATGAAAAGGATGATCCGGTCTTCATCCAGTCGTTCGAGGTCGGCAATCTGCAGGCATTGGCGATGACAACGGATGTCCGGCTTGTGCAGCTGGTGGCCAGCGAAGGCGGCCCGCCGGACATCGCCGGGCGGACCTATGCATCAATGGTGACGGTTGCGGGCTTGCAGCTATCGCCACCTATGCGGACGGAATCGGACCGTCCAAAGATATGGTGATTGGCCGCAACGCCATCGGCCAGCTGGGCGAACCGACCGGGCTGGTCGAGGCCGCACACAAGGCCGGCCTCGTGGTCCATCCGTGGACCTTCCGCCGCGAAAACTACTTTCTGCCGACCGATTTCAAGAGCGGCGTCGATCCGCGCGAGCCGGGTGATCTGGCAGGCGAAATCCGCGCCTATGTCGCTGCGGGTGTTGACGGGCTGTTCAGCGATAATCCGGCTCAGGCGGTATCCGCGGCCGAATAGTGACGACGGGTGGTGACGGCGTAAATCAATATTGAGACGACCATCAGGCGGCGCCCAGAATGAAAGGCGCGCCGGGAAAATAAAATCCGTCCTTGTCGGCATAGGCCCCGAAGACTCCGGTCATCATCACCGGCCCGATGATCGAGGTCAGGCTGATCGTGCTGGCAATTGATCCCTGCAATTCGCCCTGGGCATCCTCGCTGATCCGGCTGCTCATCATCTGCTGCATCGCCGGGAAGGCGAACCCGCTGGCCGCGCCGACGATGATTCCGAGGAACACGAACCAGTCATTGGGTGCGAAGGCGAAGATCAGATAGGCGGGTATCCCGAACAGCAAGCCGAACTGGCCGGCGCGTCGTTCGCCCAGCTTTCGGATCAGTGGCCCGGTCAATATGCCCTGGACCAGCGCCAGCAATATTCCGAACAGGGCGACGCTCAGCCCGATCTTCAAGATGCTCCAGTCAAACCGTTCGATCAGCCAATAGGCCCAGATCGCGATCTGCGCCTGCGCCGCCAACTGGAGCACAAATATGGTCGACAGAAAGCCCAGGACGAGAGGCGTTCTGCTCATCTGGAGGATGCTTCCCATCGGATTGGCGCGGGCGATAGAAAATGGACGGCGCTTTTGCTTTGGTAGCGTTTCTTGCAGTATAACAATGCCGACGCCCGTCCCGAGGAGGGCAAGGATTGATGCGGCAATAAACGGCAGTCTTTCTCCATATTCGCCCAGCACACCGCCGATGCCGGGACCAAGGACAAAGCCCATCGCGCCGGCACCGCCCAATATGCCGAAATATTTGCCGCGCTCGGCTGGCGAGGTAACATCCGCAACGCAGCTATTGGCAGCGGCCCAGCTTGCGCCCATGATCCCGGACACTATCCGGCCGATGAACAGCCAGATCAATGTCGGCGCCCAGGCCATGATCGCATAGTCGAGCCCGAGCAGGAACAGCGTGACCAGCAATACCGGTCGGCGCCCGAACCGGTCGCTCAGGCCGCCAATGACCGGGGCGAACAGAAATTGCATCATTGCATAGGCGAATAGCAGCCAGCCGCCGATTTCCGCGGCGCGATCGATTGTCGTGCCGGTGATCCCCTCGATCAGCGCAGGCATGACGGGCAGGATCAGGCCGATGCCCATCATGTCGATGAACACGATGAAGGCGACGAACAGCAAAATGGACTCTGGCTTGCGGGCCACAGGCATGACTATTTCCAATGGATGGAGATCAGATTTTGGTGAGTCGCGAGACATGGGAAGTGTGCCGCAATAATATTTGCATGGCAATGGACAATCGCGGCAACAGGATACTGGCCTTATCCGGCAAGGGAGGCTAAACATCCTCCATGTCCACAACCTTCAAACTCGATACATCCACCAGCCGCGCCAATCCCCGGCCACAGCCGATGCGGCGCCTGTCTGTTCCGAAAATCCAGGGCCGCAAGGTCGACGGGGTGACGGCGGAACCGGTGGTGATGCTGACCGCCTATACCGCGCGGACGGCGCAATTGCTCGACGCGCATTGCGATATGCTGCTGGTCGGCGATTCGCTGGCGCAGGTGATTTACGGGCTCGATTCGACGATTCCGGTCACGCTGGAGATGATGTGCAACCATGGCGCAGCCGTCGTCCGGGGCAGCTATCACAGCGTGGTCGTCGTCGACATGCCCTTCGGTTCTTATGAAGCGTCGCCGGAGAAAGCCTATGAAAGTGCTGCCCATATCCTGAAGGAAACCGGGGCAGCGGCGGTCAAGCTCGAGGGCGGTGAAGTGATGGCCGAGACCGTCGCTTTTCTGGTCCAGCGCGGTATTCCGGTGGTCGGCCATGTTGGCCTGACGCCACAGGCGATCAATGTGCTCGGCGGCTATGCCGCGCGCGGGCGCAGCGATGCCGAGGCGAAGAAGATCGTCGGCGATGCAGTGGCGCTGGACCAGGCCGGCGCCTTCGCGATCGTGCTGGAAGGCGTGCTGGAGCCGATCGCGATTGAGGCGACCAAGGCGGTCAAAGCGATTACCATCGGCATCGGCGCGTCGGCGCAATGCGATGGCCAGGTGCTGGTGACCGAGGATATGCTTGGCATGTTCGACCGCACCGCGCGCTTCGTGAAACGCTATCACAATATTGCCGAACAAATTGACCAGGCCGCGCAGCAATATGCCGGTGAGGTCAGGGAGCGCAGCTTCCCGGGGCCGGACCAGCTCTATCAGCCGAAAAATAGCGATATTTCTCTTATTCCGCCGATCCTCCGTTCAGCCTGTGGAAATGGTCAATAGACTTTTACATTTGCTATTGCGGACGCTAAAGGACAGCCGATTGCATATTGCCTTCGTCTGACCGGCGAACCGGGCACGCGAAACAGATTTGAGGAAGCCAGCTTGGCCAAAGACAAAGATAAAGCACCGGAAGAGAAGCCGGACCAGCAAGAACAGGTATTTCTGCGCGAAGTGGATGAGGCGGTGCGCGAGGACCAGCTGAAAACCATCGTCACGCGCTACGGGATCTGGATTTTCGCCGCCATCGTCATTGGTCTGGGCTCGCTGGCCGGCTGGATATTCTGGCAGAACAGCCAGAATGAAGATTCCGGTCTCCGCAGCGAGGAATATGTCGCGGCCATCGACAGCATCCGCCAGAATAATCTGGATGGGGCCGCAACTGCGCTCGAGCCGTTGATGGAGGCCGAACAGAGCGGCTACCGCGCCGCCGCGCAAATCCTCCGGGCAAGCATCGCGCTGGAGAAAGATGATCCGAAAACAGCGATCGCCGGCTATGCCAAGGTCGCATCCGACGACAGCCTGCCAAAGCCGTTTCGCGATCTCGCGTTGATTCGCCAGACCACCGCAGAATTCGATACGCTCAAGCCGCAGCAGGTGATCGACCGGCTGAAGCCGCTTGCGGTGCCGGGCAACCCCTGGTTCGGCAGCGCCGGCGAAATGGTCGCAATATCCTATCTCAATATGAACAAGTCCGATCTGGCGGGCCCTCTGTTCGCCCAGCTGGCGAAAGACGAGGGCGTCCCGGCAACCATCCGGTCGCGCGCCTTGCAGATGGCCGGGGTTCAAGGCATTGATGCGGTCGAACTGGACAGCGATGATAAAAAGTTGCGCCGCCGATCGGGGTAGCGACTGAGGGAGAATCCAAGGAATGATTTCCGGCAAGACACTTATCGCCAGCCTGCTGGCTGTTTCCTTATTGTCCGGTTGCGGCATTCTGGGCGGCGGCGACGGCGATGACAAGAAGAACACGCCGACGCTCGGCAAGCGCACGCCGATATTGAGCGGTGAAAGCGGCGCGGAAGTCGATGCCGGACTGGCCTCGATTGCCGTAATCCTGCCGGCACCTGTCGCCAATAGCGAATGGGCGCAGTCGGGCGGAAACGCGAGCAAGTCGATCGGCCATGTGGCATTGCCCGGCAGTCTCGACCGGGTCTGGACCGCCAGCATCAGCGGTACCAACAAGCGCGAACGGCTGGCCGCTGCACCGGTAATATCGGGCGGTCGGCTCTTCGTGACCGATACCGAGGCGATGGTTCATGCCTTTGATGCGACAACCGGCGCGAAAATCTGGTCCTCGCAGATTGAGGTCAAGGGCGACGGTGCCTCTTCGCGCTTCGGCGGTGGAGCGAGCATATTGGGCGAGGTTGTCTATGCGACCAATGGCGTTGGCGATGTTGTCGCGCTCAACGCGGCGGACGGCAGCCAGATATGGAAAGTGCGTCCGGCTGGTCCGCTGCGCGGGTCGCCAACGATTTCCAACGGTAATGTCTATGTGATGACGCAAGACAACCAGATATATGCGCTGAGCATGGTTGACGGCTCGGTGCAGTGGAATGAAGCGGGCACAGTCGGACTGGCCGGCATTTTCGGCGTAGCGGCACCTGCTGCGGGGCAGGGTACGGTTGTCGCCGGCTATTCCTCGGGGGAATTGACTGCCTATCGCTACGAAAATGGCCGCAATCTCTGGAATGATGCGCTCGCACGCACGAGCATCTCGACCTCCGTGGCGACCCTTTCCGATATCGATGCCGATCCGGTCATCGACCGCGGCCGGGTCTTCGCGCTGGGGCAGGGCGGCCGTATGGCGGCCTATGAACTGGTTTCGGGCCAGCGGATCTGGGAATTGAACATTGCCGGGATCACCACCCCGGTGGTGGCCGGTGAATGGGTTTTCGTGCTGACCGATGACGCGAAACTGCTGTGCATCGCGCGGCCGAATGGCAAGGTGCGCTGGATCAGCCAGCTCGCTGCCTTCAAGAACGAGAAGAAGAAGAAAAACCCGATCAACTGGACGGGCCCGGTACTGGCCGGAAATCGTCTGATCGTGGCCAGCACCGAAGGCGATGTTGTTTCGATCTCGCCTGGTGAGGGATCGAGCCAGACGCTGTTCGAACTGGATGACGGCGTTTCGCTGCCGCCGGTTGTTGCGGGTGGCATGCTATATATTCTCGACGACAGCGGCCGGATTTCCGCGTTCCGCTGAGATTCAGAAGCAAAGGACAGGGACCGGCTTTATGCTGCCCAATATTGCAATCATAGGCCGACCGAATGTCGGCAAATCCACCCTGTTCAACCGTCTGGTTGGCAAGAAGCTCGCGCTCGTCGACGACATGCCCGGGGTAACCCGTGACCGTCGTGAAGGCGCGGCCAATCTGCTGGGTCTCGAATTCAATGTCGTCGATACCGCCGGCTATGAGGACGAGGATGCCAAGAGCCTGCCCGGACGGATGCGCAAGCAGACCGAGATGGCGGTCACCGGAGCCGAGCTTGCGATCTTCGTAATCGATGGCCGCGCCGGCCTGACTCCCCTCGACGAGGAAATCGCGCGCTGGCTCAGAAGCGCGAAAACGCCGGTCGTCCTGCTCGTCAACAAGGCGGAGGGCAAGGCGGCGGAATCCGGGATATTAGAAAGCTATTCGCTCGGTTTCGGTGATCCGATCCCGTTCAGCGCTGAACATGGCGACGGCATGGCTGACCTGTTCCAGGCGCTCCAGCCCTATGTCGAGAATTTCAAGGCTGCTGCCCGTGACGAACCCACCGACGAATCGGCCCCGCTGAAGCTGGCGATTGTCGGTCGTCCTAATGCGGGCAAATCGACGTTGATCAATAAGATGCTGGATGAGGACCGGATGATTACCGGTCCGGAAGCCGGAATCACGCGCGACAGTATTACGGTTGACTGGGTCTGGCACGACGACGCGCTGACCGAGGAAGAGAAGCTCGACGGCATAGAGCCCGAGCGACAGGTGCGGCTGATCGATACCGCCGGCATGCGCAAGCGCGCCAAGGTCAACGACAAGCTGGAAAAGCTGGCCGTGGCCGACGCGCGCCACGCGGTGGACTTTGCCGAAGTGGTGGTGCTTTTGCTCGACGCGACCAAGGGGCTCGAGGCGCAGGATCTGCGGATCGCCGACCATGTGATCCAGGAGGGCCGCTGCCTTGTGATCGGGATCAACAAATGGGATGTCGCCGAGGGGCCGAGCAAATTGTTCAACGGCATCCGTGCGGCGCTCAACGACGGGCTGGCGCAGGTGCGCGATGTCCCGCTGATCGCCGTGTCCGCCTTTACCGGCAAGGGTATCGACCAGTTGATGAAGGCTGCCTTCGAGGTTCGCCGTGTCTGGTCGCAGCGGGTGTCCACCGGCAAACTAAACCGCTGGTTCGAAGACGCGATTACCGACAATCCGCCCCCGGCGCCCGGTGGCAAGCGGATCAAGCTGCGCTATATCACCCAGGCCAAGACGCGGCCGCCTTCTTTCGTGATTTTCGGGACGCGTGTCGATGATCTGCCCGAAAGCTACCGCCGCTATCTGATCAACGGCATCCGCCGCGAACTGGGTTTTGGCGGTGTTCCGGTGCGGCTGATCATCCGCGCGCCGAAAACCCCTATCATGAAAAGAATGATATCTCCGCAGCTTGCGGAATTGCGGGGCGAAATACGGCCTCCGGTAACTAAGTTTTTACAGGTTTTGCGGTAGGTTCAGGAAGATTAGCGTATTTTCGCTATTTTCCGGGAGCGTTCGGTGGGACCAGTGGAAAGCGACTTGATTGACTGGAAGGTCTGGGCCGAAACGCGTTCGGCTCTGGGGGCGAATTTTGTCCGCATTTTGGGTTATTTCCGCGAAGACGGAATCCAGTCTGTCGACAAGATCGAAGAGGCCATGCGCGCCCATGATCCTGCCGCGATGGTGCTTGCCGCGCACAAGCTGAAAGGCGAGGCGCTGCAACTCGGTGGCCTGCAACTGAGCATCAACGCGGAAACAATCGAGATGACCGCCCGCGCCTGCGTCGAGCATCACGAGACGCCCGACGAGCTTATCGAACTGGTGGTGGCGCTACGACCGATGTTCGAGGACACGCTGGCGATCCTGGAAAAGGGCGCGAGCCCGGTGGTCCAGCAACGCCAGCCGACCGGCTTTGGCCGCCGGTTCGGCTGAAACGCCCTCCCGCAGCCTATTCGACCGATTTCGACTGCAGCTGGATGTAATTCTCGATTCCCATCCGCTCGATCATGTCGAACTGCTGTTCGAGGGAATCGACGTGATCTTCCTCGCTTTCGAGAATTTCGGCGAACAGGTCGCGGCTGACATAGTCTCGCACGCTTTCGCAATGTTCGATAGCGTCCTTGAGCATCGGCAGCGCCTCATATTCCAGTTCCAGATCGGCCTTGAGGATTTCCTCGACCGTTTCGCCGATCTTCAGACGGCCCAGAAGCTGGAAATTGGGCAGGCCGTCGAGGAAGAAAATCCGCTCAGCCAGCTTGTCGGCATGTTTCATCTCGTCGATGGATTCGTGCCGTTCGAATTCGGCCAGTTTCGTCACGCCCCAATTGTCGAGCATGCGATAATGCAGCCAATATTGGTTGATTGCGGTGAGTTCGTTTTTCAGAGCTTCGTTGAGAAACTCGATGACTTTTGTATCGCCCTTCATGGCAGTGTCCTTCCCGACTGACAGTGGATCTGTTGGGAAAGTCTATACAGCATCCTTCGCCGAAGCGAAAGAGCAGCATTTACAGAAAAAGCAATTATTTCAATGATTTGCTAACGAGAATGCTAAGCGGTTGCAAGTTGTGATTTTATAATCGTCTGGGCGAAAGCGAGACATTGTCCGCATTTCGGTTTGCGACCGAGCTGGGCATAGACCTGGGACGGGCGATCCGCACCGCTGCGAACGGCGGCTCTCAGGTCTTTTTCCTTAATCGCATTGCAAACGCAAACAACCATCTCGGTTCCTCTCTGCGACTCGTATATCGCTAATGAGAATAGATCGCAATAGCAAAATAACGATAGATGGAATCTTTCCAAACAGGAAATATCGGTTAAACCGGCCCATGGCCAGAGCATGAGGTTTGTGATGCGTAGAATATACAGTTCCATTGTTCCGGTTGCGCTGGCCCTGGCGTCAACGTCGGTCGATGCTGCCAATGTGCCTGAATCGACGCAGCTAATGGTCGAAAGGGAAGACGCGGGAAAATCGACCGCTCCGGAACCGTTTCCGGTTGTCGAATTTTGGCAGATAATGCCATCGGAAATAGCCGAGGACCTGGAAGAGTTTCTGGAATCGGTTGAAAGCGAGCTTCGCGCCGCCTTGGTGCCGACGGGAGAAGCGGAAGCAGGTTGGAACACCAGAGGTGTAGACCTGATCGGACATATAGAGTCCTTGCCGGGCGGCATTGCCAATAACGGTCTGTTGACCCTTGGAGAGGTGCCGTCGCTGGAGCTTTTCGGAAAAATTCCTGCCGACATTCTTGCCGATTGGCAATATATTCAAGCGGGGCCGAAAGCCGTAAGTCCGGTCGATGCCAAGGGCGGCATCTTTGTTGCTATCAGTCCGGTCCATGTTGTTTTCCTGGCGGCTGATGAAATACAGGCCGGGAAAGCCAGTTGCATGAAAAATCCCATAGAAAAAGCATCGGATCATCTGACCGTGTATCGATATTCCGGGATACCGTTTGATCCGGAAAGCGATGCCTCTCTGGAAGCAGAGACGGAAGCGATCGTGATGCACAGCATGATGGGCGGTCTCGACTCGCCGGTAATTTGCTCGATATATCGCCGGGATCAGAAAGGCCATCTGCTGAACTTTGCATATACGCCGGATGGGCGGCCGCTAGGGCTGATGGACGATGCCGGGGACCGGCTGGAGATTGTCTCCGGGTTCAATCTGTACGAGCAGCTAAACGCCAATTATACCAGCGCGTTCACCGATGATGAACAATCGAGTCCGGCAGAAGCGGTCAGCGATCCTTCATGACAGGCGCATCGGCTGCGCCCGTTGCCGCGCCAGGCTGCGCCACAGCCATTCCAGCGGTCCATAGCGGAAGCGTGTCAGCCAGGGTTTTGACCAGATCAGCATGAGCACCCAGGCAGCCAGCACGAACAGATATAATTCCGCGCGCCCGACCGATCCATATAATCCCAGTCCCCAGCCGTAGAAGAGGAAGGTCATCAGCAGGCTGGTCCCGAGATAATTGCTAAAGGCGGCGCGGCCCACCGCGGCGATTCGCACCACCCAGCTTGCGTTCCGGAACGTCCGGATCAGCCAGATCAGCAACGCGGCATAGCCGATCGTCATCAGCATCTGCGACGGCCAGTTCCAAGCATAGCTGGCATTGACCATCCGCAATATCTCGAAACCGCCGGCGATCAGATAAATGGCGATTGCCGTCACTATGGCGGTGCCGATAACGGTCAGCCGGATAGCCCAGGAACGATAGGCTTCGACCGTCCACTGGCCGGTGATGAAGCCGTTCCTGTAAAGCGTCATGCCGATCATCATCAGCGGCAGCGTCTCCGCCAGATTATAGGCCAGCAAAACCAATGGCCCGAACGGGTTGTTCCGGATCTTGTCGAGCAATATCGGGAGAAAGCCGGACTGATGCAGCGCGATATCTGCGGTGATGGCGCTGGCCGTGCCTTCGAAGCCGGCAATGGTGTAGGCGACATCGTCGAGCAGGCCGGCACTGGCTCCCGGGAGGCTGGCCTGATATTGCATATAGAGCAGGCTACCGAACATCAGGGTATAGCCCAGAAAACCTATGGTGAAGATCAGCAACGCGCGACGGATCAGGTCCTCTGCGTTCAGCCCGCGCAGAAAATAGGCGATACAGCCGACGGCGGCGTAGAGAAATAATATGTCGCCGGCCCAGAGGAGAAAGAAATGCGCGAGGCCGAACAGCGCCAGCCAGAACATCCGGGAAAAATGCACCTTTGCCGGATTCTCGCCATGTCTCTGCGCCCGTTCGATGACCAGCATCATGCTTGCCCCGAACAATATGGTGAAAAGGCCGCGCATCTTGCCGTCGACAAATATGAAGGACAATGCCCAGACGATGGTGTCAGGCAGGTCGGTGCCACCATGGACCGCCGGGCTCACATAGGCCATTTCCGGCATCGCGAAGCCGACGATATTCATCAGCAAAATGCCCATCACGGCAAAACCGCGCAAGGCGTCGAGCTCGATATAGCGGGGGGTGGTGACAGTGTTGTTCATATCAAGCCCGTTCGTCCTGAGCTTGTCGAAGGACTTTGACCTGCGGGACCCGCTGCTACCGGTTGTGCTTCGACAGGCTCAGCACGAACGGCATATTCCGGACGAAGGTTGCTCACAGCCAACTGGCGATCTGGTCCAGCGGTTTCTTGATCGTCGCGTGGACCGGAACCGTCGCGTCGGGGGCTGGCTTGCCGACGACGAGCACCATCATCGGCTTTTCGCTGCTCGGCCGGTCGCAGATCTGATTGAGAAACTTCATCGGATTGGGCGTGTGGGTGAGGGTGGCGAGACCGGCATCGTGCAGCGCCGTGATCAGCATGCCGGTGGCAATGCCGACGCTTTCGTTCACATAATAATTCTGCTTCGTCTCGCCCGGGTTCATGCCGCCTTTGCGCTGGCCGAATATCACGATCAGATAGGGCGCGGTCTCGAGGAACGGCTTGTCGGCATCGGTGCCGAGCGGCGCAAGTGCTTCCAGCCACTCTTCGCTGCCCTTGCTCTGGTAAAAGGCGCGCTCCTCTTCCTCGGCGGCGGCGCGAAGGGCCTTCTTTTTCTGGAGATTCGATCACGGCAAAATGCCAAGCTGGTGATTGGCGCCATTGGGCGCGGTGCCGGCGGCGAGTATCGCATTTTCTATCACTTCCCGAGGCACGGCTTCGTCGCTGAAATAGCGGCAGGTTCGCCGGGTCCGGATCGCTTCGTAAAAGGCGCGGGACCGGGCAATGCGTTCCGCGTCGGAATGTTCCGGCAACTGCGTATAGGGCAGGGTGTCATGCGGCTTCATTTAGATCTCCCGCGATCAGGACGCGTCAAGGCCATGGGCTGCACAGCGGATAGCGGAACGGCCCCCGACAGGAAAGCCACTATCCTCTATTGACACAGATGTTAGTAAGCGACATATAGACGGCATGAAAATTGATCACAAATTCCCAGCGCCCGGTGATTCGCAAATGCCCTTTGTCCACCCGGAACGCCCCGCAGCCCGCTTTCGCCCCCTGAAAGCGCTCCATCATTTTCGCGAGCTGATCAAGGACAAGGAAGATACCGAACAGGTCTTCCATATTTTTGAATCGCTGCCACGCCCCGGCTTCCGCAAGGATGCCAGAAAATTTGTCGAAAGCGACAAGGGCAGGGCGTTGCTGCAAAGCGAACCGGAACTGGCGCCTCTTCTCGATGACCATGAGCGTCTGCGCAAGATGCCGGCCGGCAGCCTGGCCCACGCCTATTGCGATTTCATGGAAAAGGAAGGCCTGAGTGCGGCCGGCCTGATCGCCGAATATGACCAGTTCAGCCCGCGCAAATATGGCGATATGATCGAATGGTACGGTTTCCGCCAGCGCGACACGCATGACTTGCTTCACGTCCTGACCGGCTATGGGCGCGACGCGCTGGGCGAAGCCTGCGTCTTGGCCTTCACTTATGGCCAGAACCCGTCATTGGGCAATGTCTTCATCGCTTATGCCGCTGGTCTCAACATGAAGAAGCAGGTCAAGAGTGACGCGCCGATATTCAGCGCAATCCGCGAAGGCCAGAAAATGGGCAAGGCCTGTCCCAAGATCAACGAAGAATCGATCACCGATCTGCTCGCCCAGCCGCTGGACGCGTTGCGCGAGCGGCTGCACATCAAGACACCGCATTTCTATCACGAGGCCCATGCCAAGTTCCGGGCCGGAAATGTCGATCCCTACGATATGCTGGCGCAGACGGCTTAAACAGATTTCCTCCTTATAGCGCAGCTATGGGGAGGTGGGCCGCGAAGCGGCTCGGAGGGGCAATATGCGTCAATACCCCTCCACCATCCTCCGAATGGGCCCCCTCCCCAAAGCTTCGCTTCAGGGAGGATTTATCAGCGCAATTCCTTGCGGATCACCAGCTTCAGCCCCGACCAGATGTCATCCACTGCACAGACCTTGATATCGACAAATCCCATCGGCAGGGCGACTTCGCGGATCGTGTCTTCGCTGATGTCGGTCTCGACCTTGGACGCCTTTTTCGGCCAGCTCACCCACACCTGACCGGCGGGATCGATCATCTCGCGCAGGGTGGTCAGATGTTCTTCCATCGCGTTCCGTTCGGTCACGAAAATATGCGCGGCGTGCAGACCGGGAGCAGGGACTTCGTCCTCCGACAGGGTCAGCCCGGAATCCTCGATCTCGGCCCGGACACGGTCCGGCATGTTGAGAAACCAGACGCGCATGCCGTCCTTGAGGGAGAGCTTTTTGGCCAGCGGGGTTGTGGAATAGCCTGCGGTCATGTTGTTTCTCCTGTCGTTTGATGATCAACGACAAGAGGCGGGGGTGGTTCCCTTTTAAGTCGCTCCTGTTGCACATCTCTTCGCGATTTAGCCAGTTACGAAAATTTCATATCAGGGTTCATAAGCAATATTCAGGCGCTGCGCCTGTTCCATCAGGCTGCGGTCCTGAGACAACAAACGTCCGTTGTCCAGCATCCGCGCCGAGACCAGCAAATGTGCGTCGACATAGCCGATGCCGGTTCCTGCCAGCCCGGCCCATTCGATGAATGCGGCGACTTCCGACGCATCGGCTACCGGCGCCTTTTGCAAATCTGACAGATGTTCCCTGACGGCGCCATTTTTGGGAAGGCCACTGAGCAGCAATTCGCCATAGACGAAGGGATGGAGAAGCCTTCTCACGGATTGCGCTGGCGGGCTGTCCAGCAATGTATCGATACCGCGAAAATGATCGATCCAGGTCGAAGTGTCGATGATGATCATTGCCGCTTTATTCGGAATTGACGAAACGCGGCGGTCGGCGGCGTGGCGGGGCTTCAAGATCCGGCAGGCTGCCCTTCAGTTTCGCCAGCCGCTTTTCGGCGCCAATGGCCACCAGCTGCTCCAGCGCCATGCGCAGGATCGTCGACCGTTCGCTGATCCCGGTATATTCCATCGCCCGGTCCATCAGGGCGTCATCTATTGTAACGGTGGTTCTCATGCATCTTTTATAGCATCATTTGATGCTATATTCAATGCAAGGGGATAGTCTTCCATCCTGTGCCGGAAGAAGTTTTGAGGACGTTATTCCAGCAGCTCGGTGTTTGGCTCAGATAATCTCCGGAATCTTGCTTCCTTGATGCGAATCAGAGCGATCCCAAGCATTGTCAGCAATGCGCAACTTGTCCCGACACCGATCAAGACGAATGCAGAAATCAGCATAATTGCAATATCACCGACCGCAAAGCTTCCATCAATTCCGGCGAACCAGAGTTGATCGTCAGATTCGAAGCAAATGGAAAGAGTAGTGAGGAAAAGTGCGACCTTTGTGATCCATTTGAGTAGTGATGGAGCGTATTGGATATGAACGGGGGCTAATCCAAGATTGCTCGACCTAGTGCCAAGCGATCTTGCAATTATATAGATTGAGAACAAAATCAAAATTCCAACTGCGACAAGACCAAGCTTTGCCATAATGACCATTTCTCTATGCGGTTCATAAAGGCTCAGTACAGTCAAAAGCAAAGTGCGTTACTCCATCCAGTCGCGGAAGAAACTTTCATGCGCTTCCCGCAGATCGGTAACCGCAATCGGCTTCCCGTTCAGCACCAGCTTGTCGCCCTTAACCTGTCCGATCTTCTCGAACGGCACCTTTGCGCGATCCAGATCATCTTCGTTGCGATAGGTGATGACATAGCGGCCCTGCGCTTCGCTGAAGGCAAAGGCGCTGGTCATCGGGTCAATTTCGGCGCCGAGATTACCGGCCAGGGCCATTTCGGCGAGCGTCACGGCAAGGCCGCCGTCGCTGATATCGTGGACGGCGGTGACCTTGCCGTCGGCGATCAGCTCGCGGACGATCCGGCCGGCCCATTCTTCATCCTTGAGATCGACCTTGGGTGGCGGGCCATCGGTGCGGCCGTGAATTTCGCGCAGCCAGGTCGACTGGCCGAGTTCCTCGTGATGGAAACCGATGGTGGCGATGAAATCGCCTTCCTGCTTGAATCCGATGGTCATCATCTTGTCGAGATCGTCGATCAGCCCGACTGCGCCGATCGCCGGGGTCGGCAGGATCGCGTGGCTGACGCCGTCGGCGCCGGTGGTTTCGTTGTAGAGGCTGACATTGCCCGAGACGATTGGCATGTCGAGCGCCTTGCAGGCTTCGCCCATGCCTTCGATGGTACCGACAAATTGCGCCATGATATGGGGCTTTTCGGGGTTTCCGAAATTCATGCAGTCGGTGGTCGCCAGCGGCTTCGCGCCGACCGCGCAGAGGTTGCGATAGGCTTCGGCAATCGCCTGCTTGCCGCCTTCATAGGGATCGGCCTTGCAGTAGCGCGGGGTGCAGTCGGTGGTGATCGCGAGGCCCTTGTTGGTGCCATGGACGCGCACCACTGCAGCATCGCCACCGGAGCGTTGCGCTGTATCTGCGCCGACCTGGCTATCATATTGTTCCCAGATCCAGCGGCGCGAGGCGAGCGCGGGGCTGGCCATCATCTTGAGCAGGTCTGCGCCGATATCGCTGCTTTCGGCTATATCGCCGAGCGGCTGCACATTGATATGCGCGGCATATTCCTCGCGGGTAAGATGCGGGCGGTCATAGAGCGGCGCATCGTCGGCGAGCGGGCCGAGCGGAATATCGCAGACGGTTTCGCCCTTGTGGGTCAGAACCATGCGGCGGCTGTCGGTGACTTCGCCGATGACCGCGAAATCCAGTTCCCATTTGGTGAAGATCGCCTCGGCCATTTCTTCGCGACCGGGTTTCAGCACCATCAACATGCGTTCCTGGCTCTCGCTGAGCATCATCTCGTACGCGGTCATGCCGGTTTCGCGGCAAGGCACTTTGTCCATATCGAGAATGATGCCGACTTCGCCATTGGTCGCCATTTCGACGCTGGAACTGGTCAGGCCAGCCGCGCCCATATCCTGGATCGCGACAATCGCGTCGCTGGCCATCAGTTCGAGACAGGCTTCGATCAGCAGCTTTTCGGTGAACGGATCGCCGACCTGAACGGTGGGGCGCTTTTCATCGCTGTCATCATCAAATTCGGCGCTCGCCATGGTCGCGCCGTGGATGCCGTCGCGGCCGGTCTTGGAGCGACATAGACGATCGGATTGCCGACGCCGGAGGCCGCTGAATAGAAAATCTTGTCCGCGTCCGCGACGCCAACGGTCATCGCATTGACGATGATATTGCCATCATAGGCCGGGTCGAAATTGGTCTCGCCGCCAACGGTCGGGACGCCGACGCAATTGCCATAGCCGCCGATACCCGCGACAACGCCCTTGACCAGATGCTTCATCTTCGGATGGTCGGGCCGGCCGAAGCGGAGCGCGTTGAGGTTTGCGACCGGCCGCGCGCCCATGGTGAACACGTCGCGCAGGATGCCGCCGACGCCGGTCGCCGCGCCTGATAGGGCTCGATATAGGACGGATGGTTGTGGCTCTCCATCTTGAAGATTGCCGCCTGACCGTCGCCGATATCAATCACACCGGCATTTTCGCCGGGACCGCAAATGACCTGCGGGCCGGTGGTCGGCAGCTTCTTCAGGTGCAGGCGCGATGATTTGTAGGAACAATGTTCCGACCACATGACCGAAAAGATGCCCAGTTCGGTGATATTCGGCTCGCGGCCGAGCGCGTTCAATATGCGCTGATATTCCTCCGCGTTAAGGCCATGCTCGCGCACGGTTTCGGTGGAGATCTGGGGCTCTGCAATCAGCGTGTCTGTGGTCATGAAGACCCTTTAACGGCGCGGGGCAATTTCGCCTAGAGGGAATTGATGTTTCGTGGCGCTGCTTTAAGGATAGGTTCAAAGGAGCAACCTATGTCCAAAACCATCGAACTGATTTTCGATTTCGTCAGCCCCAATGCCTATCTGATCTGGCAGCCGCTCAAGGCGCTGGCCGACAAACATGGCGCGACCATCGCAATCACCCCGGCCTTTCTTGGCGGGATGCACAAGCTGACCGGCAATGCGCCGCCGTTCATTCGCGACGCGGAAGTGAAGGGCAAGAATGAATATGCGATGCTGGAGCTGGGGCGTTTTGTCAAAAGGCACGGGCTCGCCAAGTTCAAGATGAACCCGCATTTTCCGTTTAATACAATTACGCTGTTGCGGATGCTCGTGGCGCTTCCGGCGGAGAAGCGGGCGGAGTTTATCGAACTGCTCCTGCCTCCGATCTGGGAAGACGAGCTGGACGTGACCGACGGCGAAACGCTGGGCAAGATTTTGCAGGATGGAGGTTTTGATGCGGCGGACCTGCTCGCGCAAACACAGGATCCGGCGATCAAGCAGGCCCTGATCGACAATACGGAAAATGCGGTCGAGCGCGGGGCCTTTGGTATCCCGACCATCTATATCGACGGCGAGATGTATTTCGGCAAGGAACGGCTTGGCCAGATTGACGAGCAGCTATCCGCTTGAAATCGCCCTGCAATGATATCTGTACCATTGATCGTTCGAGCAAGCTTTGTGTCGGCTGTGGGCGCAGCCTGTCGGAAATAGGCGAGTGGGGTTCTGCTTCATCCGGCCGGCAGCGTGAGATATTGTCCTTGCTGCCGGACAGGATGAGGCAATTGGCCGTGAAGGCGAAACGCTAAGGACTCGGAGCGTCAGGCCTTGACGAACCGCAACACCAGATAAGCAGTCAGCGCCGCGGTCACACCGGTCGCGAAAGCGCCCCAGGCGATATCGTACAGGCTGATTTTGGTCGACCAGACCTTGAGTACGGCCTGGCTGGTCAGATCGTAAGTCGCATAAGCGATCCCGCCGAACAACGCGCCGTTGTGCAAGGCCGTGGACCACTGGCCGCTGGCAAGCGCCGGCTTGATCCCGAACCAGACGATTCCGAACAGGTAGATCGCATAGAAAATCATCGCCGGAGCCTTGCGGAATTCATCCGCCATGATCTCGCCGATCACCGGCCGGTACAGGCTCTGTGCCATATTGCTGAGCCAGAGAAAGTCGAGAATGCCGAAGACGATGGCGGCGATGAAATAGGCGGCGATATATTGGGTCATATTTTATCTGCTTTCCTGTCTTTGCGCTTGCCCGCTCAAACCTGCTTCAACATGCGCGTCTTGCCGACCAGAAATGCGACGGCGGATGCGATGGTAAAGGCGATCAGGGCGGTTATCATCATGCCCGGAGTTGCGGCTTCCGGTTCCGGAGCAAACCAGTTAACGGCCTGAAATAGAGCCAGCAATATGGCCAAAAGCACTAAGACAAATTTCGAGCTGGGCGCAATTGGGCGGGTGCGGATTACGAAAAGGTGAGCGCGCCAAAGGTGATCAGCAGTTCCAGCGGCATCTCGATCATCGGATAGTTCCACAGCACAAGGCCCATTTTCGGCGGTGATCCGGCGAGCGTCAGGTCAGGCGCATGGACCAGCAGGTCGAGAAACCAGTGCGATAGCACCACCGCGCCGCCGATCAGCGCGCCGGTCCGGTTGCGGGTAACCAGCCAGATCAGCAGCGCAAAGGCCGCGGCCCAGATCGTGCTCCCGAGCAGGCTGTGGGTATAGGGCATGTCATAGAGGTCGAGCGGCACCATCTCGGTGATCCCCGGGGTGATCCGGAAATTTTCGATACCGGCCAGCGCTAGGCCGAAAAAGCCGAAATCCACCAATTGCCCGGCGACAAACAGGGTGCCGAGACCCGGTGCCTTGGGGTGGGTTGCGGCGACCATCGCGGGCGCAAAATGACCTATGAACATGTTTCTTCTCCCAGCTTTTCTTTCGGGAGCTACACCGGAAGTGGACGATAGTGAAGTCCAGCCCTTGACCGCGGCTCAAAGCCTCGTCATTGAATTGCGCCATGAGCGAAACCAATGAAGATTTTTCTGCCCTGAATTTCGAGGATGCGCTGAAGCGGCTCGAGGATATTGTCCGCAAGCTCGAAAGCGGCGATGTGCCGCTCGACCAGTCGATTGCGCTGTATAGCGAAGGCGAGAAATTGCGTGGCCTGTGTCAGCAACGGCTGGAAGCCGCGCAGGCCAAGATCGAGAAAATCACCCTCGACCGCGATGGCAAACCGCAAGCTACTGCACCTTTTGACGCGGACTGAGCCCGTGGCGGCCAATAATAATTCGGATCTTTTGCGGGAAATGGGACGGGTTGCCACCGCTGTCGACCGGCAGTTCGACACGCTTCTGCAAGTCCCGGACGATGCCCGTCGCGAACTATACGAAGCGATGCGCCATGCCGCGATAGGCGGCGGCAAACGGATGCGGCCGCTGCTGGTCATGGCCACCGCGCGATTGTTCAACGTCGATGAATCCTGCGCCATCCGGGCGGCGACCGCGGTCGAGGCCCTGCATGTCTATTCGCTGATCCACGACGATCTGCCCTGCATGGACGATGATGATCTGCGTCGGGGCAAGCCGACCACCCATATCGCCTTTGGCGAAGCGACCGCAGTTCTCGCCGGTGACGCCTTGCACGCGCTTTCCTTCGGATTGCTGGCCGACGAACGCACCCACCATGATCCGTTCGTGCGCGCCGAAATGACCGCCTGTCTGGCCAAAGCCGCCGGGCCTGCCGGTATGGCGGGCGGCCAGATGATGGATCTGGTGGCGGAGAACACAACCTTTGATCTGCCGACCGTGACCCGGCTGCAACAGTTGAAAACCGGTGCGCTGATCGGCGCCTGTGTCGAGATAGGGGCTATTCTTGGTCGCGTGGCAAACGAGGGCCGGACCAGCTTGCGTGGCTATGCCCATGATCTGGGCCTCGCATTCCAGATCGCCGACGACATATTGGATGTGGAGGGTGACGAGGAAAAGGCCGGCAAGGCGCTGCACAAGGATGCCGAGGCGGGCAAGGAGACTTTTCTCAGCCTGATGGGACTGGAACGGGCCAAAGAACAGGCCCAGATGCTGGTGGATCAGGCGAAATCGCATTTGAATGGTTATGGCGAGGAAGCGGACCTGCTTCGCGCCATAGCGGAATATACAATCACCAGAGACCGCTAGGCGGGAAGGACGGGACATGAGAATCGGCGTTTATCCGGGGACTTTTGATCCCATTACATTGGGTCATATGGATATCATCAAGCGCGGCATGCGGCTGGTCGACAAGCTGGTGATCGGCGTGACCACCAATCCCTCGAAATCACCGATGTTCTCCGACGAAGAGCGACTCGAGATGGTGCGGCGGGAGACGGCCGAACTGGGCGATGGCGTCGAGGTCGTCGGCTTCAACATGCTGCTCATGAAATTTGCCGAGAAACAGGGCGCCAATGTCATTGTCCGCGGTCTGCGGGCGGTTGCCGACTTTGAATATGAATATCAGATGGCGGGCATGAACCAGCAATTAAACGACGATATCGAAACAGTGTTTTTGATGGCTGATGTGTCGCTGCAACCAATCGCCTCGCGACTGGTCAAGGAAATCGCCATGTTCGGCGGCGAAATTCACAAGTTCGTGACGCCGCTTGTGGCCGATGAAATCACCGCGCGGGTAGAAAAGATCGGCCTGAAGGGTGATCAATAGGCTTCGCAGCAATTCATTGCAGTGAAAGGTAGAATCGTCCAAAGGCTGTTAGCTTTCCCATTCCGCAATACCAAATCGAGTATGCCATGCTGCGCAAATTTCTATTGACCATCTCCGCCCTGTTTCTGGCTTCCCTTCCTGTCCACGCACAGGAAGCGTCTGAACAGACACCGGCGCCGGCGTCTGTTCCTGCCGAAGAAAATATCCTTTATCTTGATCTGTCGACCGGCGGCCGGGTGACAATCCAGCTCTATCCGGCCATGGCTCCCAATCACGTCGAACGAATCAAGACGCTGACGCGCCAGGGCTTTTATGACGGCATTATTTTTCACCGTGTCATCGAAGGCTTCATGGCGCAGACCGGTGATCCGACCGGCACTGGTACCGGCGGATCGGAATTGCCCGACCTGAAAGCCGAATTTGGCCAGTTTCCACATGTGCGTGGCGTCGTCTCTATGGCGCGCGCGCAAAGCGAAGACAGCGCCAACAGTCAATTTTTCATTGTCTTCTACCCGCGTTTCTCGCTCGACAAAAATTACACGGTCTTTGGCCGCGTGACTGGCGGGATGGAATATGTGGATTCGATTGAACGTGGAGAACCGCCGGTCAACCCGAGCCGGATCCTGCAGGCATCGATCGCTGCCGACAACAAGCCTCCGGTCCTGCCGAGCGCGCTGGACAATGTTTCCGAGACGCCGTTCTCGGTCGAAGACCTGAACGCGCCGATCAATCCCTAGAATATTCCGTGCGCGTTGACCTGTTCGATTTTGCGCTGCCGCAGGAGCTGATCGCGTTGCGTCCGGCGGTCCCGCGGGACAGCGCAAAATGCTGCGGGTCGATGGCGACCGGATGTCCGACCATAGCGTTAGCGACTTGCCGCAACTGCTCGGCCCGCAGGGTATTCTGGTCTTCAATGATACCAAGGTGATTCCGGCGCAGCTGCAAGGCACGCGCGGGGAAGCAAAAATCGGCGCCACGCTGCACAAAAGGGTCGATCTTCGCCGCTGGCAGGCTTTCATCCGCAATGCCAAACGTCTCCGCGTCGGAGAGATCGTCGATTTTGGCATGGATGTGACAGCCGAAGCAGAAGCCAAGCTGGACGACGGCAGTTTCATTCTGCATTTTCTGGGTGATGAGCCGGTCGAGCTGATGCTCGAGCGTGCGGGTACCATGCCCCTGCCGCCCTATATCGCCAGCAAGCGGGCGATCGACGCGCGCGATGCGGAAGATTATCAGACGATGTTTGCCCGCGAAAAGGGCGCGGTCGCCGCGCCGACGGCGGCGCTGCATTTCACCGACGGACTGCTGGACGCTCTGGCGGCCGCCGGCATAGGCAGCGAAACGCTCACCCTGCATGTCGGGGCGGGGACCTTCCTGCCGGTCAAGGTCGATGAAACCGACGACCACCAGATGCACAGCGAGTGGGGCCGGATCGATGCGGCAACGGCAGACCGGCTGAATGCCGCGCGCAAAGCGGGAGGCCGGGTGATCGCGGTCGGCACCACCAGCCTGCGCCTGCTGGAAAGCGCGACGGACGAGGACGGGATCATCCGTCCGTTCGAAGGTGATACCGATATTTTCATCACGCCGGGCTACAAGTTCCGCGCGATCGACGGCCTGATGACCAATTTCCACTTGCCCAAATCGACCCTGTTCATGCTGGTCAGCGCATTGATGGGGCTGGAGACAATGCAGGCGGTCTACGCCCATGCAGTTGCGGAAGGATATCGTTTCTACAGCTATGGGGATTCCAGCCTGTTGCTGCCAAAGCGATAGCCGTGCTGGCCTTGTTACTAGTGGAATAGCGAAACGAATCAGGGCATGATCGCACCTGATATGGAAGTTTTCTAAACGGAGAGATGACAATGGATAGCTACGAGCAGAATTACATCAACGGTCAATGGGTCGATTCTATTGGCGGTACGCCGCACCAGGTCATCAATCCGGCAACCGAAGAGCCGGGCACGAAAATCGTGCTGGGCACCAAGGCCGATGTCGATGCCGCGGTTGCCGCAGCGAAAGCCGCGTTCAAGACTTTCAGCAAGACCTCCCGCGAGGAACGGCTCGCCCTGCTCGAGCGGATTATCGCGGAATATAAGAAGCGCATGCCGGATATTGCTGCCTCTCTGGCGGTGGAAATGGGCGCGCCGGTCAGCTTGGGCAATGCCGCACAAGCACCAGCCGGTCTCGGCGGGTTCCTTGGCACGCTGGAAGCGCTGAAGAATTTCGAATTTTCCGAAAAGTCGGGGCCAACAGCATCGTCTATGAACCGATTGGTGTGGTCGGCATGATCACGCCGTGGAACTGGCCTTTGAACCAGATCACCTTGAAAGTCGCTCCGGCCCTGGCGGGCGGCAATACTATGGTGTTGAAACCGTCCGAAGAATGTCCCGGCAGCGCCGCGATCCTGGCCGAAGTGATGGATGCTGCTGGTGTTCCGCCGGGCGTATTCAATCTGGTGCAGGGTGACGGCCCGACCGTGGGCGCCGCGATTTCCTCGCATCCCGATGTCGATATGGTCAGCTTTACCGGCTCGACCCGCGCCGGTATCTTGGTCGCAAAAGCGGCCGCCGATACGGTCAAGCGCGTGCATCAGGAACTGGGCGGCAAGTCACCCAATCTGGTCCTGCCCGGTGCCAAGCTGGAGGAAGTCCTGCCGCCAACCATCGCCGGGGTGATGGTCAACACGGGCCAGAGCTGCATCGCGCCAACCCGCGTATTGGTGCACAAGGACCAGAACAGCGAGGCTATCGCGGTGGTCAAGAATATCGTCGAGAGCCAGGAAGTCGGCGACCGACGGTCGAAGGCGGGCATATGGGACCGGTTGTGAACAAGGCGCAATTTGGCAAGATCCAGGATCTGATCCAGTCGGCGATTGACGAAGGTGCCACGCTGGAAACCGGCGGAACAGATTTGCCGGCCAATGTGAACCGCGGCTATTATATCAAGCCAACCCTGTTCAGCGGTGTGACGCCGAATATGCGGATCGCCAAGGAAGAGGTCTTCGGTCCGGTTGTCACTCTGATGAGCTATGACAATCTCGACGAGGCCATCGAGATCGCGAATGACACCGAATATGGCCTCTCCGCCGTCATTTCCGGTGATCCGGCTGCTGCCGCCGAAGTGGCTCCGCAACTCAAGGCCGGAATGGTCATCGTCAACAATTGGGGGCCGGCTCCCGGTCTGCCTTTCGGCGGCTATAAACAGTCCGGCAACGGCCGCGAAGGCGGCGTGTACGGTCTGCGCGATTTCATGGAAATGAAATCGATCAGCGGCCTGCCGAGCTAAACGCGCGCTACGGAAACAAAAAGGGCGGATCAACCGAACCGCCCTTTTTTCTTTACTGACCGAAAGGCTCAGCCTTCGGTAGGAGCCGGTGCAACCGGTGGGTCATTGTCGGCAACTTCGGTGAGCGAGCCACCCATGGCTTCGCATTCGCCTACATCGATGTTTTTCCAGGCATTGCCCTGATAATCGACGACAGAAGTGCCGGCACAGGTTGTGCCTTCACCGGCTTTGCAATCATTCTGGCCGGCCAGCGCGATGCCGTAGCATTTCTCTTGGTCCGCCGCGGCGACTTCGGTCACTTCGCCGCTTGTTGCTTCCGCGCCTTCGCTGGCCGTTTCACCATTGCCGCCGGAGCAGGCGGAAAGAGCGGCTGCCGCGATCAGTGCGGTTGCCGCGGAACCCAATGTTGTTGCTTTTGTCATAAATTACTCCCGATTTAGGTCTTTGAGAATCTGCGCCCATCCTGCACAGATGTCGAAATATTCGAACAGGACAGACCATTGGTTACACCAACAACAGTAAAACACAAAATCGAGGCCGTAAAATCTGGTTTCACGTTGCGAAGCGGGCATGTCCATGGCTGAGCGCTTTTCCTTTTCCATTGCGGCGACCGACGGCAAGGCGCGGACCGGCACAATCAGCATGTTGCGCGGTGAGATTCGCACGCCGGCCTTCATGCCGGTGGGCACGGCGGCCACGGTCAAGGCGCTGAAGCCGGAGACCGTGCGCGCGACGGGTGCAGACATCATTCTCGGCAATACCTATCACCTGATGCTGCGCCCGGGCGCGGAGCGGGTGGCGCGGCTTGGCGGTCTGCACAAGTTCATGAACTGGAATCGCCCGATCCTGACCGACAGCGGCGGCTATCAGGTGATGAGCCTGTCTGAGCTGACGAAATTGAGCGAGAACGGGGTGGAATTCCAGAGCCATCTCGACGGTTCGCGCCATATGCTGACCCCTGAACGGTCGATGGAAATCCAGCGGTTGTTGGGCAGCGACATCGTTATGGCGTTCGACGAATGCACCAAAATGGTGCGACCCGGGAAGAGGCATTGGCCTCGATGGAACGGTCGATGCGCTGGGCCAAGCGGTCGCGCGACGGTTTTGACAGCGGTGAGGAGCATGCGGCGAGAGCGGCCTTGTTCGGGATCCAGCAGGGTTCGCTGGACAAGGAAATGCGGGCGGCCTCTGCCGAAGCGCTGATCGAGATCGGTTTTGACGGCTATGCCATTGGTGGTCTGGCCGTGGGCGAAGGGCAGGAAGCGATGTTCGACGTGCTCGACTATGCGCCCGGCCAATTGCCCGCCGACAAGCCGCGTTATCTGATGGGTGTGGGCAAGCCGGATGATCTGGTCGGTGCGGTCGAGCGCGGCGTTGACATGTTCGACTGTGTGCTGCCCAGCCGGTCGGGCCGCAACGGACAGGCGTTCACCGCGCAGGGACCGATCAATATCCGCAACGCAAAATTTGCGGAGGACCTTGCTCCGCTGGACGAAAATTGCGCCTGTCCGGTTTGCCAGAACCATAGCCGCGCCTATCTGCACCATCTGATCCGGGCCAAGGAGATATTGGGCGCGATGCTGATGACCGAGCATAATATTGCATATTATCAATCGCTGATGGCAGGCATGCGGGACGCGATTGCCGCCGGAACATTTGCCGATTTTGCCAAAATTTCCGCAGCGCCTATCTGAAACCATGATCATCGGACTGCCGGAAAAGACGAGTCTGCAGGATGCGCTGGACCGCGCGCGTGATCATGCGCCCTATCTCGGCATGGCGATGCAGGTGCTGCCCGAGCTTACCGATCTGCTTGCAGAGGATAATCTTGACGCGGCGCTGGACTATGTGCGCGACGCGGGAGCGGGTGCCGCCAATGTCCGGCAAAAGCTGCGATGGGAAAACGGGCGCTGGCGCTGACGCTGGCGATTGGCGATCTTGCCGGCCAATTGTCGCTCACCGACGTGATCACCCGCCTGTCCGATTTTGCCGACCGGGCGCTCGACGAGGCTTTGGCCGATATATATGCGACCCGCTATCCCGATGCGCCGCTGGAAGGCTTTTCGATCATCGGCCTCGGCAAGCACGGCAGCCGCGAACTCAACTATTCTTCGGATATCGATCCGATCTTCATCTACGATCCCGACAAGATCCCGGTGCGCGGCCGGGAAGAACCCAGCGACGCCGCGCGGCGGATCGGCCAGCAGCTGGTCGAAGCGCTCAACAGCCGCGATGCCGACGGCTATGTGTTCCGCGTCGACATGCGCTTGCGCCCTTCGCCGGAAGTAAGCCCGGTGGCGCTACCGGTGGAAGCGGCGATCAGCTATTATGAATCGAGCGCGCTCGCTTGGGAACAGGCGGCCTATATCCGCTCGCGCGCCGCTGCGGGGGATCCGGAGCTGGGGCGCTATTTTCTAGAGACGATCAATCCGTTCATCTGGCGGCGCTCGCTGGATTATGGCGCGATCAAGAATATCGGGTCGGTCACCGCGCAAATCCGCGATCATTATGCTGCCGGCCAGAAATTCGGCCCGGGTTTCGATCTGAAGCGCGGGCGCGGCGGCATTCGCGAGACGGAATTCTACGCCCAGATGCACCAGTTGATTTTGGCGGCCGACAACCGGACCTGCGCGCACCGGCAACGCGCGATGCGCTGTCTGCGCTGGTCAAGGCCGAACGGATCGATGGCGACAAGGCGCGGGTGCTGAGCGAATCCTACGAACTTTACCGGGTCATCGAACATCGCCTCCAGATGGTCAACGACCAGCAGACCCACAGCCTGCCAGACGCGGCCGCGGACCTTGACCGCGTGGCACGACTGCACGGGCTTCAGAGCGGACAGCAACTGCTCGACCTGCTTGCCCCACATGTGGAGGCGGTTGGCACCATCTACGATGATCTGATCGAGCCGGAAGACGACCGGCGACTGCCGCTGGATGAGGAGAAGCTGGCCGCGGTGATAGCGGAGAAGAATCTGATCGAGGGGGACAGCTTTCTGCAGGCGATCCGGCGCTGGCGGAGCGGCAAGGTGACCGCTTTGCGCTCTTCGGCCGCGCAGGAATCCTTCGAGGCGATATTGCCCGATCTGGTCGATGCGATCGCCACGGCCCCCAATTCGACCAAGGCGCTGGCGCGGCTCGACAGCCTGATCGAGAAATTGCCGACCGCGATCAATTTCTTCCGGATATTGGAAGCCCGCCCGGCTCTGCTCGACCTGCTTGGCAAGATTCTCAGCCACGCGCCGGTGCTGGCTGATGCATTGGCCCAGCGGGCGGAATTATTCGACGGTCTGATTGATGCAACCGCGCTGGATCTGCCCCCGTCGGTGGAGGACCTGGTCGAACAATTTGCCCGCATGGAGCCGGGTGATGATTACCAGATGCTGCTCGACAGGGTGCGGGCCCGGGTTGGTGACAAACGCTTTGCGCTCGGCGTGCAGCTGATCGAGGGCCATCATGATGCGCTTGCCATTTCGGCGGGCTATGCCCGGGTGGCGGAAGCGGCAATCCAGGTGCTGACCGACGCGACCATAACGGAATTTGAGGCAATACACGGCAAGGTCCCGGGCGGCACGCTGCTGATCCTCGCGCTGGGGCGGCTGGGCGGAGAGGCGCTGACGCATGCGTCGGACCTCGACCTGATCTTCCTGTTCAGTGGCGACCATAGTGCCGAGTCCGATGGTCAGCGCTCGTTGGGGGCCACCCAATATTACAACCGCCTGGCCGCGCGGCTGGTCACGGCCTTGTCCGTTCCGACGGCGGCCGGCCCGCTCTATGAAGTGGACACGAGATTGCGGCCCTCGGGCACGCAGGGGCCGCTGGCCGTCACGTTGGAGAGTTTCTACAAATATCAGCGGGAAAATGCCTGGACCTGGGAGCATATGGCGCTGACCCGGGCGCGGCCCGTCTATGGCGATCCGGCCGCGCGGGCCGAGCTTCAAAAAGAAATATGCGACATCCTGTGCGAGGAACGCGAACCCGAAGCTTTGCGCAAGGCGGTCCGGAAAATGCGGCTGGATATTGTCGAGCATAAGCCGCCCAAGGGGCCGCTGGATACCAAGATGATGGAAGGCGGGCTGGTCGACTGGGAGTTTATCGTCCATTTTCTGCAGCTGAAAACGGGTGAGGCGCTCTACCCGCAATTGGGCAAGGCGGTCCGGGCGCTGGTGGACGCGGGGCATCTCGACAAGGAAATGATCACCGCGCATGAGCTGATGACCCGCTTGCTGGTGGCCTTGCGGCTAATGTCGCCGGACTGCGACTTTCCGCCGGAAACCAGCCGGGCCTTGATCGCCAAGGCTGCGGGACAGGAAAGCTGGGACGCGCTGCTCGACGGCTATGATCGGGCGCGCCAATGCGTTATCGACGAGTGGAACAGGCACTTGCGGCCGGATCCCGATGAAATATTAGGAGATATTATATGATCGATGTGGGCGATAAAATTCCGGATATGGAACTGGTGGCGCCGGATGGCAGTCCGGTGAGGATTTCCGACTATGCCGGGAAAAGCTGGTGCTGTTTTTCTATCCGAAAGCCAGCACGCCGGGTTGCACGACAGAATCAAAGGATTTTTCGGCGCTCCTGCCCGAATTTGAAAAAGCCGGCGCTGCGGTGCTCGGCATGTCGGCGGACTCGCCGAAAAGACAGCAGAATTTCATCAACAAACAGGAGTTGACCGTCGATATCGCTTCCGACGAAAGCACCGAGTTTCTCGAGAAAATCGGTGTCTGGGCGGAAAAGAAAATGTACGGCAAGACTTTCATGGGGATTATCCGCTCGACATTTCTGATCGGGCCGGATGGCACCGTGCTGAAGGCCTGGCCGAAAGTGAAGGTCAAGGGCCACGCGGAAGAGGTGCTGGCTGCGGTACAGGCGGCATAGTCCCCTGAAATGACCGAACAGCTTGATGTCGGCAGCGCGGTTTTGCGCGTGCTGCAGACCGCCGATCCGCTCACCAAGGTAATGGCTGCCCGTCATGCTGCGCGGGAATGGCGGCTGGGGCGGCTGGCGCACGGATTTGGCGAGGCCATGCCGGATATACCGGCGCGCCTGATCATCCGGTCTTGATGCGGCCGCGCGACATGCCGCGACGCGGGAAGGGCACTTCCGTGCCCCGGCGAATCGCCCTGATCCACGCGCTGGCCCATATCGAATTTGTCGCGATTGATCTGGCGTTCGATATGATCGGGCGGTTTGGCGCGCAATTTCCGCGGGAATTTACCGACGACTGGATGCGGGTCGGCGCCGAAGAAGCAATGCATTTCGCCTTGCTGGATCGCAGATTGCGGGATCAGGACAGTCATTACGGGGCGTTGCCTGCCCATGACGGGCTTTGGGATAGCGCAAAAAACACCGCCTACGATGCCTCGGCGCGTCTCGCCATCGTTCCGATGGTGCTCGAGGCAAGGGGGCTGGATGTGACCCTGGAAACCGTCGAACGGTTCAAGCGGCAGGGCGATGATCTGACGGCAAAGGTGTTACATCGCATCTATAATGACGAGATTGTCCACGTTTCGTTCGGCACGAAATGGTTCGAATATGATTGCAAAAGGCATCATCGGGCCCCGCATGCGCATTGGAAAAATCTTGTAAAACCCACTTCACCGGCGGGTTAAAGCTCCATTTAACGACTCAGCGCGCCAGACAGCCGGTCTGACCCGAGAATATTATTATGGCATTGAATAATTAACCGATATGAATTTACACCCGTAAACGCACAACGGGGGCGAAGGTTCCGCCACAAAATTCAAGCCATGGATTTCATGGGTCGCAGATAAAGGTTCGATCATTATATGACCGAAAACATAGTAGTTTTGTTCAAGAAATCTGTGACCAAGATCACAGCAGTGGCCCTCCTCGGTTCGGCAATGATCTTTTCCACCGCTGCCTCAGCAGAAGACGCTGCAGAAGCGGCAGAAGCCAGTATCCCGGTTGATGTTCTGAAAAGCCAGGCCGCCGAAAGCGCACTTGGCGAAGCTGACCCCGCTTTCAAACTTATTTTCGACAAATGGAGCGGCCAGGGGAAAAAGGAAGAGGTCAAGCTGACCATTCCATCTCGCAAACCGGTAAAAGACTTCACGCTGACAAGCTCCTACGGTTTCCGGTCCGACCCCTTCAAGGGCCGTCGCGCCAATCACAAGGGCCTCGATATGGCCGGCCCGATCGGCACACCAATTTACGCCACCGCTGACGGTATCGTCGGACGCGCACAATGGCTGGGCGGCTATGGCAAATATATCGAAATCAATCACGGCAACGGCATCCAGACCCGCTACGGTCACATGTCGCGGCTCAATGTCGAAGCCAATGCACGGGTCAAGAGCGGCGACCTGATCGGTTTCATGGGCTCGACCGGTCGTTCCACCGGCAGTCACCTTCACTACGAAGTGCGGATTGCCGGGGAAGCGGTCAATCCGATCCCGTTCATGCAGTCCAATGATTTCCTGATCGCGCAGAAGCTGAATTCCGGCGTTGCATTGGGCGGTCCAGCAGAATAAGACGGTTTTCACACCTTTGGGAGAGGGTGCATCAGGGAGCGGTTAAAGCTTAAGGCTTGCCGCTCCTTTTGATTCTCCCTATCTAAGGATCATGAACCAACTGCTCGCAACCACCGAACAGGATATTATCCTGACGCCCAACGCCGCAAAACGCGTGGCGGCCATTGCCGAAAAACAGGGCAAGGCAGCCATTTTGCGGCTGGCTGTCGAAGGTGGCGGCTGTTCCGGTTTCCAGTATCGCTTCGGCCTGGCGGACAGCATCGAAGAGGATGATATTGCGGTCGAAGAATCCGGCGTGACGCTGGTGGTCGACGAAATCAGCCTCGATCTGGTGCGGGGCAGCGCGGTCGACTTTGTCGAGTCGCTTGGTGGCAGTGCTTTTCAGGTGACCAATCCCAACGCGGCATCTGGTTGCGGCTGCGGCTCCAGTTTCTCTATCTAAGTGAAAATAGCCAGCTTCAATATAAACGGCATCAAGGCGCGTCTGCCGCGCCTGCTGGAATGGCTCGAAGAGACCAGGCCCGATGTTGCCTGCCTGCAAGAAATCAAGACGCGGGACGAAGGATTTCCCGCCGAGAAGTTCGAGGAAATCGGCTATGGCGCGATCTGGCACGGCCAGAAAAGCTTTAACGGCGTTGCCATTTTGGCGCGCGACCAGGTTCCGGACGAGGTGAAGCGCGGGCTCGATGGCGAACCTGAAGACGAGCATAGTCGCTATATCGAAGCCAATATCAGCGCCAAAGACGGTTCAAAAGTGCGCGTATCCAGTATATATCTGCCGAACGGCAACCCCCATCCCGGGCCAAAATTCGATTTCAAGCTTCGCTGGATGAAACGGCTGCGCGAACGCGCTGCGGAAATCTGGGCCGAAGAAGTGCCTGCGGTGCTCGCCGGCGACTATAATGTCATCCCGCGCGACAATGATGTCTATTCGGTCAAAGCGATGCAGAATGATGCTCTGATGCAGCCGGAAAGCCGCCAGGGCTATCGCCGTATATTGAATGACGGCTGGACCGATGCGCTGGGCGTCACCTATCCGGCCGGCAATATCTGGACCTATTGGGATTATCGTAGCGGCGGCTGGCAGAGGGACCAGGGCTTTCGTATCGACCATCTGCTGCTCAGCCCGCTTGCCGCTGACCGCCTGAAAACGTGCGGCGTCGACAAGGAACATCGCGGGCGGGAAAAGGCCAGCGATCATACACCGGCCTGGGTTGACCTGGATATCTGACTCGCCCGCCGGCGACGCATTGCTTTTTCTAGCTGATCGGCTTTTCGTAAATCAGATATTCGCGGTTAATGGTCGCTTCGATTGCTTCGGCAATCGCCAGCATTCCCTGATTGTCTTCCAGTATCCAGCCGATTTCCGCGCGTTTTGTGCCGAAATTGAGCTTGGCATCGCGGCGAATATATTCGATCAGCATGAACACCATCTGGCTGGCCAGGCGGCTGTTCTGCAATTCCTTTTTGACCCCCATGAGCGGCACGCGCATCGAGTTGGATTTGGGGAAATTCAGCCACCAGAGCAGCTTTGCCCAGCCGAACGGCCATAGCGAGCCGTTCATTGTCTTGATCGCCTCGTTCATGTCGGGCAGCGTCATCATGAAGGCAACCGGTTCGCCTTCCAGTTCCGCGATCCGGATCAGATCTTCGTGAACGATCGGTTTCAGGCTCTTGCCGGCATGTTCGATTTCACGGTCGGTCATCGGGACAAATCCCCAATTGCTCGACCATGCATCGTTGAGAAGATTCATGATAATCGCGGCATCACGGTCGAAATTCTTCTTGTCGACCTTGCGTATTTTTAGTCTTTTGTTGCGCTCGCCCGATGCCACGATCCGTTTGACCAGTTCGGGAAAACCATCCTCTACCGGCAGGTGATAGGTCACCAGCCGCTTCGCGACACGATAGCCCAGATTCTCGATCCATCCCTGATAGTCCGCATTGTGGTGCCCCATCAATATCATCGGACTATGGTCATGGCCTTTGGTCAGAACGCCGGGTTCTTCCCAGATCGACATGCTGATCGGGGCAAGCACTCGCGTCATGCCCTGGTCTTTCAGCCATGACTCGGCCTGAAGGATCAGTGCGTGCATCACCGCTTCGTCGCTGGCTTCCATCATGCCCCAGTTGCCGGTTCCTGGCCCCATGCCCTGTTCGGGCGGCTGTTCGAGCGCCAGTTCGTCGATATGCGCGCTGATCCGGCCAACCACCTTGCCCTGTCTGAGAGCGAGGAACAATTGCACCCGGGCATGTTCGAAAAACGGGTTTTTGCCCGGGGTTATAAGCTTGGCGACTTCGGATCGGAGCGGCGGAACCCAATGCGGGTCATCGGCGTTGAGCTTGTAGGCAATATCGATGAACTCTTTGGTCTGGGCCTTGGTAGTGACAGGTTCTACGACTATATCCTGAGTGGCCACCATATTTTATCCTTCTATATATGCGGCTGGCTGTGGCGTTAATCGAGGCGCAATGTCAAGGGCAGGCGCGCCATTGCGGTCTTGCCCTTGCCATGATCTCGCCACGATATGTTGCTCTAGGCCAACCAACGATAATGCAGGTGTTTATGAGTTCGACAACTATTTCTCCGAAAAATTCGCCAGCGGCAGCGGCAGATCCGCGCCGGATCAACGCGGCTGTGCCCGTTCCCGAGGATGTCGAGCTGATCCGCACGGCGGCCAAGGTCACGCGCGACCTCAATACGCCCAGGCCGGTCATCTATTGGGCGGATTTCCTGGCATCGGTGGCCGTGGGCTATGGCTCGCTCGCCGGCGCCATTATCAGCCAGTCGACCGGTATCGCCATCGCGTTCGGTCTGATCGCGGTGCTGGCGCTATACCGGGCTGGGAGCTTCATTCATGAACTCACCCATGTCCGGCGCAATGCGCTGCCCGGCTTCCATTTCGCGTGGAATGCCCTGTTTGGCGTGCCGATGCTGATTCCATCTTTCATGTACGAGGGCATTCACAGCATCCATCACCGGACCAAGAAATATGGCACGGTGGAAGACCCGGAATATTTGCCGCTGGCGCTGATGAAGCCCTGGTCGGTGCCGTTGTTCGTGATTGTCGCGGCGCTGGCGCCGGTGGCGTTGTTGTTCCGCTATGCCGTTCTCAGCCCGCTGTCCGCTGTGATACCGCCGCTGCACAAGCTTGTCGTCGAACGCTATTCGGGGTTGATCATCAATCCCGAATTCCGCCGCAAGCCGCCCGAGGGTGACCTCAAACGCCGCTGGCTGGCCTGCGAAATCGGCGCCAGTGTCTGGGCGATCGCTTTGCTGGCCATGGTCGCGACCGACGTCATCCCGCTGCGCGCCTTTCTGATTTTTCTGGCGGTTATGTCGGGCAGCGTGGTGCTGAACCAGATTCGCACGCTGGTTGCCCATCTTTGGGAAAATGACGGACAGGAAATGAGCGTGACCGCGCAATATCTCGACAGCGTCAATGTCCCGCCGCCGGCAACCCTGCCTGCCTTATGGGCGCCGGTGGGCCTGCGCTATCACGCGCTGCACCATCTGTTGCCGGGGGTTCCCTATCACAGCCTGGGCGAAGCGCATCGCCGTCTGGCGGCGGAATTGCCGAGCGACTCCAAATTCTACCGGGCGGATCATGACAGTCTGTGGACTCTGATCACCGGACTCGTGCGGGGCAGCGCCGGGAGAAATTGAAGCGGCTATTCCTCGGTCCGGATCAGCACGGTTTCGCCGATCAGGAAGAACAGCATGAACGGTGCCCAGGCCGCCAGCAAGGTCGGATAAGCGCCGATATTCCCCATCGCGAGCGCGAAATTGTCGGCGACAAAATAGGCAAAGCCGAGCGCCATGCCGATCACAGCGCGCAGGAACAGCTGTCCGGACCGGGCCAGACCGAAAGCGGCGACAGCCCCGAGCAACGGCATCAGGATCGAGGACATCGGTCCGGAAATCTTGTGCCACCAGCCGGCCTTGAGACTCATCGTCGGACGGCCCGCACGTTCGAGTTCGTCAATCGCCGTGCGCAACGCAAAATCGACAGGCTGTCCGCATCGACATTGGTCAGCGTGAACTGGTCCGGCCGGATCGAATCGCCGATCATCAGCTCGGCTTTTGTCTCCTCCGTTCCCGTGCTGACATCGAACTGGGTGACGTCGGTGACTTTCCAGCCTTCGCCGGTGAATCGCGCTTCCTTGCCCTGCATCAGGCTTTTGAGCCCGTTGCCGGTGCGATTGTAGATGGTGATGTCCTGCAACAGGACATCCTTGCCGCGGCCGGTCACGGTCCGCGCGTTTATCAGATTATTGCCATCCTTCACCCAGACATTGGTGCGGACGTTGCTCTCCGCCGGGATCGGGCCAAATTCGACTTTCTCCCATTGCGACAGTCGGGCGGTGGCAGGCGCGACGATGGTTTCATTGAATATGAAGGACAATAGCGCCACGCCCATGCTGGTGACGATCAATGGTGCGAGAATCTGATGGGCGGAAAGGCCACCCGCCTTCATCGAGATGACTTCGCTGTTCTGGTTCAGGGTGGCGAGGGTGATGATCGTCCCGAGCAGAACCGAAAAGGGCAGAAAACGGGCGACAAGCTGCGGTGCGCGCAGGGAAACATAGGTCCAGAGTTCGGCCTCGCCATTGCCTTCATAGGCCATGATCTTGCCGCTTTCGCCGAGCAGGTCGAGCGCCTGCAACACCAGCACCAGCAGTGCCAGCACCGCCAGCGTCCGGATGATGAACATCTTTGCCATATAGATGGCAAGGGTACGGGATGGGAAAAAATCCATGTCCGGCTATTCCTTCATCAATGCGCGTTTGCGATTGAAATTGAGCAGCCCCTTGAAAACCCCACCGAATTTGGAGAAGGCCTTTTCCAGAGCACCGATCGGCTGGCCGCCCGGCACATGGGCTGCGACATGATACATCCATATGATCAGCGCGGCGAACAGGCAGAAGGGCAGCCACAGGGCGATGATCGGATCGATAAGGCCCAGAGCCCCGACGTCCTCGCCATATTCGTTGACCTTGTGATAGGTCACAATCATGATGATCGACAGGAATACGCCGAGCGCGGAACTGGAGCGTTTCGGGGGAACTGCGAGCGCCACCGCCAAGAGCGGCAAGAGCAGCATCATCACCACCTCGACCATGCGGAAATGGAAATTGGCGCGGCTTTCGTTGCGTTCGGCAACCGGCCGGTTTTGATCCTGTCCGACCCGGACCAGTTCGGGTATCGTATATTCCAGATCCTTGCCACCGCGCGACCGGAACGTCTCGATATCGGGCAGGTCGATCGGCAGATCATGGTTGCTGAAGCTTAATATCCGCGGCTTTTCGTAATTCGGTGCGTCATGGACCAGAACGCCGTCGGTGAGCCGCAGGATGATCGTGTCGGGATCGTCAGTCGCCAGAAACTGGCCGTTTTTCGCAGTGACCGAGACAGTCTGCCCTTTCTTGTTCTCGGCGCGGACGAACATCCCGCTCAATTTCGTCCCGTTGTCGCGACTTTCCTCGATCCGCAGGGTCATCCGGTTCCCCAGATTGGTGAATTCGCCAACCTTGATCGACGCGCCGAGCGCGCCTGACCGCAATTCGAAGCGTAATTCCTCGTAATAATAGCGCGAGAGTGGCTGGATGAAACCGACCAGCGCCAGATTGACCAGCATCAGGGCGATGGTGAACAGATAGGGTACCCGGAGCAACCGTCCGTAACCCTGTCCTACTGCGCGGAAAACATCGAGTTCGGAACTCAGGGCAAGCTGGCGAAATGCGAGCAGGATCCCGAGCAGCAGACCGATCGGAATGCCAAGCGACAGATATTCGGGGATAAGATTGGCCAGCATCCGCCAGACGACGCTGACGGGGCCGCCTTCTGCCGCGACAAAATCGAAAAGACGCAGCATTTTTTCCAGCACCAGCAGCATCGCCGCGATCACCAATGTGCTGAACAGGGGCACCGCTATCAATTTTGCCAGATAGCGATCAGTGGAAGTCAGCAGTTTCAACTTGTTGTCTACCTCTCACCATGTTTTCGCCGCAAATCAAATCCATAGCAATCGGTAGATCGGGGGGCTGATTCTTGTCCGTGCCGGAGTAATGGCGCGGGTATAACGACTAGGAGTTACTACGTCATGTTGAAATTTGCGGCATCTATCGCATTATCGACTACTATTTTGCTTTCTTCTGCCCCTGCATTTGCCGGCGGTCGCGTCATACCCAATGACATGCGCCAGTGCCAGTCCGGCAAGGGACCCGCTGTAAAAGTGGAAATCGAAGGTCTGAAAGAAGCCACTGGCAAGGTTCGCGTCCAGAGCTATCGTGGCACCAAGGACGAATGGCTGAAAAGCGGCGCCTGGCTCTCGCGCATCGAAGTGCCGGTCAGCGCGAAGAACATGACTTTCTGCCTGCCGTTCAGCCAGACCGGCGAATATGCGATTGCGGTGCGTCACGACCTTAACGGCAACGGCAAGACCGACCTGTCCAGCGACGGCGGCGGCATGTCGAACAATCCGAGCATCAACATCTTCAACCTTGGCAAGCCAAGTTACAAGAAAACCAAATTTGCCCTTGGCAATGAGGTTAAATCCATCCGCATCACCATGAAATATATGTGATGTATTCAGTACGCGGGACAATTTGGGGCTAATTCATGGCAAATGTCGCACTTCTTTCCAATCCGAACTCAACCGGAAACCGGTCGATTTTGCCAGAAGTGCGCTCCTATTGCGTGAAGAACAGCGATGTTTTCCACTATGAAGTCGATCATGTCGATGAAATTGCCAAGGCGCTGGAGACCATCGCCCGTGTGAAGCCGAAGGTGCTGGTCATCAACGGCGGTGACGGCACGGTGCAGGCAGCGCTGACCGAATTGCACCAGGGTGGTCATTTCGGCGACAATCCGCCACCGGTTGCGGTACTGCCCAATGGCAAGACGAACCTGATCGCACTTGATCTGGGCGCCGAGGGCAATCCGCTGAAGGCGCTGGAACGGATCGTCGAGCTAGCCAAACACGATTTGCACGAACATCTCGTCGACCGGGAACTGATCGCGCTGTCCGACGGCAGCAAGGATAGCAAGGTCGTGCTCGGCATGTTTCTCGGCGGAGCCGGACTGTCGGAATTCATTCTCTATTGCCGGCACAAGATCTATCCGCTGGGCCTGCCCAACGCGGCCGCGCATGTGCTGACGGTTTTCGCCGCACTGGCCTCCGTTTGTTTGGAATAAAGGGCAAGTTTTTGCCGAAGCGGTCGACGCCGATCAAGATATCGCTGATTCGTGATGGTCAGTTCCAGGGCAATTTTGCGGTGTTGATCGTCACCACGCTGGAGAAGCTGTTGCTGATGAAGCGATCCATGCGGAACAAGAATGCGATTGGCCGCATGCAGTTTCTGGCCATTGACCAGCAGGCCGGAGCGATAGTGCGTTTTCTGCTCTCGGTGATTTTCGGTCGGCTGGGAAGAAATGTCCAGAAGGGTATCCATCTGGAACGCGGAGACATGATCCGGATCGAGGGCGACGGCAGCAATGTCCTGATGGATGGCGAGCTTTTCTCCGCCCAGCCGGGACAACCGATCGTGCTGAAATCAACCAAGCCAGTATCCTTCCTTCGGCTCGCCGCCTGAGCTAAGGCGTTTCGCGTGAGCGAACTTAAGACATTGATTGCACAGGAACTGGCCCAGCCCGTCGACAGCCGGGTGTCGGCCTTTGCCTCCTCGATTGCCGCGCAATATGGCGAGGCGTCGCGGGCGGTACTATTCTACGGTTCCTGCCTGCGCTCCACCGAGCTCGACGGGCAGATGCTCGATTTTTATCTGATCGTTTCGGATTACGAGGCGGCTTATGGAAAAGCTGGCTGGCGGCAGCGAACCGGCGCTTGCCGCCCAATGTCTTCCCGGCGGAACATGACGGACTGGTTGCCAAGGTGGCGGTCCTCAGCGAGAAGGATTTTCACAGGCTGAACCGCATTGGCGCCAGCGCGGTCAGCGTCTGGGCCCGATTTGCCCAACCCTCGCGGCTGGTGTGGCAGGCCGACGAAATGGCGCAGACGAAGGTGGTTGAAGCGATCGAAGGCGCTTCCATCACCTTGTTCGATATGACTTTTCCGATGATGGATATCGACACGGAACATCATATCGTCGATCTCTGGAAACGGGGTTTCGAACTGACCTATGGCGCGGAGCTGCGAGCCGAGCGAAAGGACCGCTCCGGTTCGGTGGTGGACTCTGATCCTGATCGCTATGCCCGCTTTGGTCCGGCCGTGATGGCGACGATTGCCGAACGGGACGAGGCGCGAGGCCGGAAACTCAAAATTGTCGCATCCCGTGATGCGGTTGAAAAAGATGGCGGCAATTGCGGCGCAACGGCAAAATTCTCACGCTCGCCAGACTGGCCAAGGCGTCCGCGACTTATGCCGGCGGGATCGACTATCTGGCGTGGAAGATCAACCGCCACGCCGGGACGGATTATGTGATCAAACCGTGGCAACGCAAATGGCCGATATTGGGCGCGCTGGTGATGCTGCCGCGGTTGATTGCGGGTGGAGCGATCAAGTGAGCCCGTCATGCAAATGATTCCGTCATCCTGAACTTGTTTCAGGACCCCGGGCGCCGAACCGGAAGATGGTGGCAAGAGTGACGAGATCCTGAAACAAATTCAGGATGACGAGATGCTAACGGTCCTTGTAATCCGGCTTCCTCTTGGCAAAAAGGCCTTCGCCGCCTCGCGGCTGTCTTCGGTCATCGAGAGCATCACCTGCTGCCGGTCTTCGATCGCCAGTGCCGCTTCAAAGCTCTGCGCGTCGATATTGCGATTGAGCGCATCCTTCGACAGGCGCAGGCCCATTGGCGCGGTGTCGAGCATCTCCTCGGCCAGGGACAGGCCGGTCGATAGCAGTTTGTCCTCCTCGACCATTTCACTGATCAGCCCGTATTTCTCGGCCCGTTCGGCGTGGATGAAGCGACCGGTCAGGATCAATTCCGATGCAATCGAAGCACCGACCATGCGCGGCAGGAAATAGCTGGAACCCATGTCGCAACCGCCGAGACCAATCTTGATATAGGCCGCATTCATCTTGAGCGACGGCGCGCCGAAACGGACATCGCTGGCCAGTAATAGCGAGAGGCCTCCGCCGCAGGCCGCGCCTTGCGCTAGCGCGATAATCGGCTGCGGGCATTGCCGCATCAATTGCATGACCGTGGCGATCGATCGCTGCGTCCGCCAGACATGCTGCACCTGGCCGGCCGATCCGTCATTTTTCCAGCCGCCGATATCGAGACCAGCGCAAAAGGCGCGGCCTTCGGCGCGGAACAATACGACCCGGACCTCTGTGCGTTTTTGTAACTCGCGGAAGTAATCCTGCAGCGCGAAGATCATTTCCTCGTTCATCGTGTTGAGTTTGTCGGGGCGGTTGAGCGTCAGGATTTCTATCGCGCCGCGCTGTTCGATGAGGATAGGATTATTCATCACAGTTTACGTCCGTTGGAAGGTCCATAGATTGAACCAATTTCTTGATTGTTGCTATGTCATATTGGACCCACTGATCATCAGTGGGTTCGATCAATGCTGGATTGGCCAACCCGCCATCGCAACAAAAGCAAATTTCTATTTCGCCAACCAGTTTTCCCAATTCATTAAAATATCGGAAGAAATGGTGGGGAATAAAACATGCTTCTTCGTAGGCACCTTCGCCACTTTCGGGACGTTGAACGATGATTTGACGAGTGATGGCTTTTTCAAACATCATTCGTTCGTCGGAAGTCAACTCGACCCCATCGGGATTGCTCGTGCCAAAGAAGCCATCGACGTTGAGTGGTAGGTCTTCAATGAATAAACGCACCGACTTGGCGTGAGGATAGACTTCGATAGACTTTGTTTCAGTTATGAGTTTATCCGAGGGAGCTTGGGCTTTTTGGCCATCACATGCTGCTAGGCCAAAATAGAGAAAATAGCGATCAGAAACAATTGAATCTGATGTCTATTTATGACTGGCATCAAATCGCCCCAACAGCCTTGCCAGCCGCTTCAAACATGCCGAGAATCTGGTCGACTTGCTCGCTCGTATGTTCGGCACAAAGCGAACAGCGCAGCAGTGTCATATTGGCCGGTGTCGCGGGCGGTCTCGCCAGATTGACATATAGGCCTCCGCGAGCAGCGCCTGCCACATCATCGCGCCTTTTTCGAGATCCGGCATGATCACCGCGATGATCGCGCTTTGCGCTTCGGGCGTGCCGAGGGTGAAACCGAGGTCGCGCAGGCCCTTGTGCAGTTTCTTGCTATTCTCCCAGAGATGCGCGCGCTTGTTGCCGCTGTGCATCAGCTTGCGGATCGAGGTACTCGCCGTTGCCATCACGCTGGGTGGCAGGCTGGCGGTGAACACATAGGGGCGGCAGACCAGCCGTAATATTTCGAATTTCGGATGGTTGGAGACGCAGAAGCCGCCGACCGTGCCGACGCTTTTGCTGAACGTGCCGATGATGAAATCAACGTCGTCGATCACGCCCTGCGCTTCGCAGACGCCGCGGCCGTTTTCGCCGATGAAGCCCATCGAGTGGGCCTCGTCGACCAGCACCATCGCGCCGTTTTCCTTGCAGATGCGGACCATTTCCTTGAGCGGTGCGACATCGCCGAGCATCGAATAGACGCCTTCAAGCACGACCAGCTTGACGGCCTCGGCGGGCAGGCGTTTCAGCCGCTTTTCCAGCGCTTCGACATCATTGTGACGGAAAGCGACGATCTCGGCATTGCCCATCGCGCAGCCATCATAGATCGACGCATGGCTGTCGATGTCGAGAATGACATAGTCGCCCTTGCCGGCGAGCGTGGAGATGATCCCGAGATTGGCCTGATAGCCGGTAGAAAAGACCATCGCGTGGTCCATGTCGTAAAATTCCTTCAGCGCATCCTCGCAATCGCGGTGCAGGCTGTAGGTCCCGTTGAGCACGCGGCTGCCGGTGGTGCCGGAGCCAAATTCTTCCAGCGCTTTCAGGCCGGCCTTACGCACGTCATCGTCAAAGGTCATGCCCATATAATTATAGGTGCCGAGGAGAATAGTTTCCTTGCCGTTGCAGACGGCGACAGTGGGCGAGATAACCTCTTCCATCACCAGCGAAAACGGGTCCTTGACGCCCGTCGCGAGGAGATTCTCACGCTCCTGGATGAGCGGGTCAAATTTACTGAGTAGATCGGTCATGCTTTACTTCCGTTAGTCCTGAGCCTGTCGAAGTACCAACCACCCGCTCGTGCGACCCCTATTCTATCTCAGGGCGAACGGGTGTCTGGCTCTAGTTTTCCATCAACTTCGCGACGGCATCGGCGAGCTGGCCGACGGTTTCGATTTCGGCCTGCATGTTCATGGTGATGATGATATCAAATTCGTCCTCAACGGCAGCGACGAAGTCCATGACCGTCAGACTGTCCCATTCGAGATCACCCTGAAAGGTGGTGGTCGGCGCAAGTTCGACGCCCTTGTTGTTGAACGGTCCGATCAGTTCGCTGATCTTGGTCATGATTTCTTCGCGATTTGCCATAATATGCTTTCAAAATTGCTATTCCCGACCTTTGCCAAGACATGCGCACCATTGGCAAGCGAATAAGGCGCAAAAGCGGCACAATGCGTGCCTTGTCTTGCCCAATCATGTGCTTTCTGCCACTCTTCTGCCTTATCGCAGTCCACCATTTGGGGAAGTAATCATGGACGAAGGCAGCAAATGGCCGGACGAAGTTGTATATGCGCTGGGAACAACCCAGCGCCATCATGTGCAATTGAGCGTTATGGCCGATAACAAGGCAAATATGCTGATCGGCGCGACCTTTGTCGTTTTCACGCTGGCTATCGGCCAGAGCCACGCCGGGACAATTTCCCTGCCGCTGCTCATCCTCGCGATTTCGGCTTTCGGGTCCGCTGGTCTGGCGGCGCTGGCGGTGATGCCTTCGGTCAGGCCTCGGAAGGACAGTTCTCCAAACATGCTGTTTTTGGTGGTTTTTCGAAGGTCAGCGAAGACGAGTTCATCGAACATCTGCTGGAAACCGAATTGCGCACCCAGGAATCAACCTATCGGGCGATGCTGCGCGATATCTACCAAATGGGGCAGATTCTGGAACACAAGAAATATCGCTTTCTCGGCTGGGCCTATCGGGTGTTTCTGATTGGTCTCACGCTGACCTTCGTCACCTATGTTTACGAACAGTTCGCCGGACCGATTTTCCAGTCCTGATTACAGCCAGTCGTTGTGGCGATACCATGTTGCGGTATCCTTGAGGCCCTGGCGCGTCTCGATCTGTGCCTGCCATAATTGCGTCGGCAGACGCCTTCGCGGGTCTATCGTCCAGTCGTCATGGCAAAATAATTGACCCGGTCTGCGGTAAGCTTGGCTTTGTCGCCGCGCGCCAGACGGTCCGCCCTGGCAGCGAAACGCAATAGGGATTTCGGTATACCGACCGTGGCGACGCGTTTGCCCATCGCCTGACCTATCGCCTTGGCAAAACCGGCCTGCGTCCAGCCGCCCGGCTTGCCGTCATCGACCTCGAAAATCTGGGCGGTAAAATCTTCCTGTTCCGGCAACAGGGCAAGCAAAGCCTGACACAGATCCTGGACGTGGATCACCGATAAAAGGCCGTCAGCATCAGGGGGCAGGGTCACGAACCCCAGTCGGGCCATTTTGAACAGGTCGAGAAACTCGCCGTCACCCGGGCCATAGACCGCGGGTGGGCGAAGGATCGTCCAGTCGAGGCCGCTGGTCTTGACCAGCTTTTCGGCCTTGGCTTTGGTCTCGCCATAGATGGACAGCTGCGGCTGGGTGGCGGCGAGCGAGGACACATGGATGAAGCGTTTGGTTCCCGCCCGTTTTGCAGCCTCTATGACGGCCAGTGTTCCCGCAACATTCCCCGCTTCAAAGCCTGCCCGGTCCGGCGCGTTGACCACGCCGGCAATGTGCAAAACCATATCCGCGCCGCTGCATAATCTTGCGAGGCTTGCCTTGTCGTCCAGCGCACCGCGCACCCAGGTGACGCCCGGACGGTCATCCTGCTTGCGCCGGGTCAGCGCGCGCGCGTCATATCCTTCCCGAACCACCAGATCGAGCATGCGGCTGCCCACAAAGCCGGTCGCGCCGGTGATCGCGACTGTCTTGCGAGCGGTGCCGGTCATCGCGACTAGACCATCACCATCTGGTTGCGATGGACCACGGCGCTGCGCGGCGCATAGCCGAGCAGGGCCTCCAGTTCCGAACTGCGGCGACCGATGATCTTGGCGCAGTCGAGTGCATTATATTCGGCCAGACCGCGGGCGATTGTCAGCCCATCCTCGTCCCTGATCTCCACCACATCGCTACGTTCGAACTGGCCATCAATCGTGATGATCCCGGCTGCCAGAAGGCTGTTGCCGGATTGCAGGGCAGCGACCGCACCGGCATCGACAGTGATCGATCCGGCCGAGGTGAGACGCCCGCCCAGCCACGCCTTGCGGGCATTGGCACCGTCGCGGGCCTTGAACAGGTCCCGACATTGGTCAGTGCATAGCGCTCGAGCGGATGGTCCTGGCGCCCGGAGATGATCGACAGCTCGATCCCGGCAAGATTGGCAATCTTCGCCGCTTCCAGCTTGGATGTCATCCCGCCCGAACCCAGTCCGGAGGACGAGCTACCATCGGCCATCGCCATGATCGATTCATCGACCGTTTCGACCACGCCGATAAACTGTCCGTAAGCCTCGCTATCCTCCCGACGGTCGTAAAGACCGTCGATGTCTGAGAGCAGCAAGACCCGGTCGGCAGATGCCGCTTGGCCGACCCGCGCGGCAAGCCTGTCATTGTCGCCAAAGCGGATCTCGTCGGTGGCGACGCTGTCGTTTTCGTTGATCACGGCAATGGCGCGATGCTCGATCAGCTTTTCCAGCGTCGCGGTGGCGTTGAGATAGCGCTTGCGATCTTCCATGTCGTCCAGCGTGAGCAGCATCTGGGCAGCGGTGATCTGATATTCTGCCAGCAATTCCGACCACAGGCTGCTCAGCGCGATCTGCCCGACCGAGGCCGCCGCTTGCGCGTCTGCGAGACTGGAACGGCCGCCGTGTTCAAGGCCAAGCTTGCGTGCGCCGAGGGCGATCGATCCCGATGACACGATGATGAGATTGTCGCCCGCCTGATGGCGCTTGGCGATATCGGCGACCAGCGTTTGAAGCCAGTCCCGCCGTGGCTTTCCGTCCTCTCCGACCAGCAGCGACGAGCCGACCTTGACGACAATCGTTTCCGGCTTTGCAGCGTTCACAACGGTGACCAGTCCTTGGGTTTATCCTCTTCATCAGAGGCTAGCGACGCCTGACCCTTGCGCTCGATCGAACTATTCTCGCCAACCGCTTCCAATATCTTGTCGAGCGCGGCATCGAGACCCTCGCCGGTCGCGCCCGATACCGGGAGTACATGTTCCGCACCGGCGGCGCGCAATTGACCGGCGATGTCGGTCATCAGTTCTTCGTCCAGCAGGTCCGCCTTGTTGAGCGCCAGGATTTGTGGCTTCTCGGCAAGGCCGCCGCCATATTTTTCCAGTTCCTTGGTGACCGTTTTCCAGGCTTTCACCGGATCATCACCGGTCGCATCGATGAGATGGAGCAAAATCTTGCACCGCTCGATATGACCGAGAAAGCGGTCGCCGATACCGGCCCCGTCGGCTGCGCCTCAATCAGACCGGGAATATCGGCAAGCACGAATTCGCGGCTCTTGTGCCGAACCACGCCGAGTTGGGGATGGATGGTGGTGAACGGATAGCGCCGACCTTGGCACCGGCATTGGTCACCTTGTTGATCAGGGTCGACTTGCCGGCATTGGGCAGGCCGACAAGGCCCGCGTCCGCGATCAGCTTCAGTCGCAACCAGACGGCTGCTTCCTCACCCGGTTCACCGGGCTGGTGCTGACGGGGCGCACGGTTGGTCGAGCTTTTGTAGCTGGCGTTGCCGCGGCCGCCGATCCCGCCTTCCAGAAATGTGGCGCGCTGGCCTTCGCGGGTGAAATCGAGCAGCACATGGTCCTTGTCTTCGGACAGGATCTGCGTGCCGACGGGCACTTTGATGACCAGATCATCGCCACCCGCGCCGGTCCGGTTGCGGCCGGCGCCACCCTTGCCGCGCGGCGCTCTGAAATGCTGGGCATAGCGGAAGTCGATCAATGTGTTCAGACCTTCGACGGCCTCGAACACGATATCGCCGCCTTTGCCGCCATTGCCGCCATCGGGGCCGCCATATTGGATATATTTTTCACGCCGGAAACTGACAGCGCCAGGGCCGCCCTGGCCCGAGCTGACATAGATTTTGGCTTGATCGAGAAAATGCATGTTGCAGCATTTAGGGATTTGGTGCGGGAAAGGCTAGGCTTTGCTGCAATATAACGAAATTGTCCTTGTCCGCTGGCTGGCCGGACAGGCTAGATGCTAAGACCCCCGTCGACTGCGAAGGCCGCGCCGGTGGCGAATTTGCTTTCATCCGAAGCAAGATAGACGATCAGATGCGCGATATCATCGGGTTCGCCCATATGACCGACCGGCTGGGCGAGCGCGAAGGATTCTTCGGTTTCGGCAGGGTTGGGCGTCCCGTCGATGACGCTGCGGACGTTGGGCGTCATGATCGTACCAGGGAGGACCGCGTTGACCCGCACCCTGTTCTTCTCGCGCGCGCAGTAGAGCGCGATCGATTTGGTCAGCATCGGAATCGCCGCCTTTGCGCTGTTATAGGCGATCAGATCGGCGCTAGCATTAATCGCGGCGGCGGAGGAAAGGTTGATGATCGACCCGCCCGTCTTGCTCATCAGCGGCAGGGCTGTCTTGCATCCCAGAAAGATCGAGTCGACATCGACGGTGTAACAGCGTTTGAAATCCTCGTAGCTGACGTCCGCGATCGAACCGAAAACCGTGACCGCGGCATTGTTGACCAGAACATCGAGCCGGCCATATTCCCCCTCGACATGGGCAATGATTTCGCTCCAGCGATCCGGATTGGTAACATTCTGCTCGAGAAACTCCGCCTTCTCGCCAAGCTCCGCTGCGGTTGCGGCTCCCGCTTCGGCATTATGATCGGTGATGATCACCCGCGCGCTTCCTCGATCAGGCGCTTTGCAGCGGCCTTGCCCAGTCCCATGGCCCCGCCGGTGAGCAATATGATCTTGTCCTGCACGCGTCCCATAAATCTCTCCCGGTTGTCGCCCTGTCGCTAATGCGTCCAGCTGCTATTCCGCCGCTTCCATCTGATCCATCTGCGCGACGCGGGGATCATTGGGATAGACCCACTCTTCGCCGATCACCTGCTCGACGGCCAGATGTTCCGGCACCCGGCTGAGGCCGATCATCTTGTCGCACGTCTGGTGAAAGCTGTAGATTCGTGCTTCCTGATAGCTGAGCGGCACGCTCTTGAAACCGTCGCTTTCCATTGATTTCTGGATCATCTCGCCAAATTGCGTGTCCTCGAGGATGATCGGCGACATATCGCGGCCATTGGGCTTGCTCTCGTCCGGAACGGTCCAGAGATCCGGCGCGGGGCCATCACCCCAGTCCATCGCCATGGTTACCAGCTCGATCCGCGTCGTATTCAGCGAAGTCGGCCAGAAAATCAGCGGCGGGACGAAATAGTTGCTCAGCGGAGAGACCCAGTTGGGAAACATCGTATAGCTTTGCGTGCAAGTCCGGCCAAATTCTCCGACGCCTTCGATCTCCTGCCAGTGGGGCGGGCTGTCAATAGCCCGGACATGCTCACGGTCGGTCTGCTCCGGGGCAGGGGCGAGCATCCGGGCATGGCCATTGGGATAGATGGTGTTCACATTGCGCTTGCTGTCGACGAGCGGCGCTACTGTGTCGGGATGGATGAAGGGTACGTGATAGACCTCCATATTGGCCTCCATCGCCACCTTCCAGTTGCACTTCAGGTCAAAACTGTGGCGGGCGGCAAGCTTGATCTTGTCAAAGCGGAATTCTTTCCACTCGTCCCAGACAGGTCCCAGCCATTGTTTGAGCGGCATCGCCTCTTCATCGAAATTCACGAAAATCAGATTGCCCAGCCGCTCGCATCGCACTGGGATCAGGCTGCGGCAGGACATGTCGAAATCGGGTCCGAAATCCTGTTTTTCCGGAACGCCGACCAGGGTTCCGTCGGTCTTGTAGGTCCAGTTGTGATAGCCGCACATCAGCCGCGGCGTCTTGCCCTTTTCTTCGGTCACCACGGGTGCGCCGCGATGACGGCAGGTGTTGTAGAAAGCGCGTATTTCGCCATCCATGCCGTGCACGATGATGATGGGGTCGCCGATCTGCTCCCATTTCATGAAGCAACCCGGATCAGGGACTTCATCAATATGACCGGCGAACAACCAGGTCTTCTTCCACAGATATTGCTGCTCGAGATCATAATATTCCTGGCTTGTATAGCGGCCAGCGGGCAAATCAGGCAGGCGCGGGAACCCCTCGGGCGGCGCGGCGCGGGAGGCCTCCCATTCCATCAGACGTTTCATCTGATCGATATAATTCTCGCTCATCGGCATGATATCAACTCCCTAGGCAGCGGCAATCCTGACCGGTATCGCGCTCTGCATCGCTTGCCCGGTGATCGGATCGAGATGGTCATTGTCGACGATCAGCCGGTTGGTCGAGCCGCCCTTGGTCATCACGTCGCCCTTGCCTGCTTCACTGTCGCCAAAGGCATGGCTCATCGAGATGACTCCCGGCCGGACTTTCTCGTCGGCCTTGGCGAGACCGAAAATCGAGGCGGTGGGAGAGCTGATCTCGATGATCGCGCCATCTTCAATGCCTGCAGCGGCCAGATCCCCGGGGTTGAAGAAGGCCGGGTTGGTCGGCATTTTTCGACCAGTTTCGGGAAGGTGTGGCCGTTGCTGTTATAGCGATGCTTGGAGCGGCGGGAGATCAGGCGGAAATCGAAGCCGCTCTCGACCGGATCATTGGCGGCATAGTCGAGAAGCTCGCTGGGCATGGCGCCGGCGTTGAGATCGAATTTCTCCTGCGCATCCGGATCGGCCGGGCCGACGACGGGGTGCAGTTCGTCGTATGTGATGGCCGCGCCCTTGCGCTCCAGCGCCGCCGCATCGGCCTTGGCCTTGCTGGGCTTGAGCAGCGAACCTTCGGAAATCAGATCTAGGACGGTCGCCTTATCGGGGCAGGTCTCCATCGACACGGAGCCACCGGGGAAGTTCATCTCGATGCCCATATGCTTGGCCAGCCACCACAGCATTTCATATTCGTCCATCGTGTCGCCGGGCGGCGGCACCATTGCCTCGGTATAATGGCCATAAGCTTCTTCGGTAAAGGCGTCAGAGACATTGTTGATGTCTTCGCGTTCGAGGCACATGGAGGGCGCAAGGATCATGTCGGCGCGTTTGGCGCTGGCGGACATCCACGGATCGACCTGGATGAACAATTCGCATTCATCCAGCGCGCGGCGGACCTTCTGCTGGTCCGGGAAGGCGATCTCGGGATTGCCGCCGATCGAGATCAGCGCCTTGATCTGGCCTTCGCCGGGCGTCAGGATCTCATCGGCCAGCACATTGCACGGCATTTCCTTTCCGAGATGGCCGAGACCGCGGATGCGTGATTTCGGGAAGCCTTCGCCAAAGGTCGGCATTTTGGGCGCGACTTGCGCTTTCCGGGGGCCGCCCATCAGCGGGTTGAAGACCATCGGCGCGGAAACCCGCTCGCCTTCCTGGTTGAAACGGGCGCAGAGAATGTTGAGCGACGCCACCAGATATTCGGTGAGCGTACCATTGCCGGCCATTTCCGGACCGGTGCCGGTGACGACGCGTCCCTTGTTGGCGCCAGCGAACATGCGGGCGGCGGCGATCAGCTGATCCTTGTCGACCCCGGCGCGCTTGGCGGCGACATCGGGCGTCATCGGTTTGACGGCAGCTTCCAGCTCGGCAACGCCATCGACATGGGCGGCGACGAAATTCTGGTCGAACAGCTTTTCTTCGAAGATCACGTTGAGCATACCGGCGAGCAGGGCAGGGTCTTCACCCGGTTTTACCGGCAGATAGATGTCCGCCAGCTTGCCCATTTCACTGACCCGCGGATCGACGACGATGACCTTGAGACCGCGTTCCTTGGCATCGCGCAGGCCGCGCGAGGGCGAGGATGTCGGCATGCCGCCTGAATAATGGGAGACGATCGGGTTGTTGCCGACAAACATGGCGACGTCGGATTCGGTAAAGGCGTTGCCGCCGCCCATCCACATGCCATAGCGCGCGGTGGTAAACACCTTGGCCGGCTGGTCGACGGTGACGCTGGTATACCAGTTGCGCGAGCCAATGCCCTGGGCGAAGGCATAGGAGGTGCCGAGTACGGCGCTGTTCTGGAAAGCGTTGGTGCCGCAATAGACCGCGATGCTGTGCGGCCCGTGTTCCTCGACCATTTTCTTCATCTGCGCGCCGGCCAGTTTGAGCGCTTCTGCGGTCGGGATATCCTTGAAACTGCCATCCGGCTGGCGGATTTTGCTGGTGATCATCCGGTCGGGAAGATTGTGCATGTCGGGCAACTGGCGCCCCTTGATGCAGGTATAACCGTGGAACAGATGGTCTTCCTTATCGCCGCGCACGGATTTGACCTTATCGTCTTCCACCTCGACGATCATCGCGCAACTTGCGTGGCAAAAACGGCAAAAACTACGCTTGGTTTCGACAGCCATGAATCTCTCCTAATTTCGGAGAAGTTTAGGCGCGACAAATGGTGCAGGCGACTGACAAAAATGCTCGTAAAACCGCTTTTCGGTCCACAGCAGAATTTCGTCCATGCGGGCCCGAGATGGGCCTGCAAATCAGCCGCTGTTGCGCAGTGCTGTCGCAATAGCGTTGAGCGACAGCTGGATGCCTTCGCCGATGCGGGGGTCGTCCTCGCCGGCGCGCAGGCGTTTCATCAGCTCGATCTGGAGATGGTTGAGCGGCTCGATATAGGGCAGGCGCAACTCGATGCTGTTGAACAGCGCCGGGCTTTTCGCCAGCAGGTGCGGCTGGTCGGTGATGTCGAGCAATATATCGCGGGTCTGATACCAGCTGGACCGGATGCGGCCGAAAAAGGCCTGCCCCATGTCCTTGTCCTCGACCAGCTCCGCATAGCGGGCGGCTATGCCCATGTCGGACTTGGCCAAGACCATTTCCATATTGGAGAGAGAGGCCTGAAAAAACGGCCAGCTCTGTGCCATGTCTTTCAGTTTCGCCTTGTCGTCAAAACCGGTAAGCGCTTGCCCGACACCGTACCAGCCGGGCAGCATGACGCGGGCCTGGGCCCAGCTGAACACCCAGGGAATGGCGCGCAGATCTTCGATCTTGTCGCTCTTCGTCCGGCTGGCCGGGCGCGAACCGATCTTGAGTTTGGCAATTTCCGTCAGGGGGGTCATCTGCCGGAAGAAAGTCCGGAAACTGTCGTCGCCATAGACCAGATCGCGATATTCGGTGAATGCGACCTGCGAGATTTCGTCCATTGCCGCGGCATGGTCGGCCTGTACCTTGCTGTCGGTCCGGTCCGGCTCGAGCGAATTGATCAGCACGGCGGAGGTCATTGCTTCCAGATTGGCTTCCGCGACATCTTCTGTGCCATATTTCGCGGCGATCACTTCGCCCTGTTCGGTGATCCGGATGCGGCCGGCAACAGTGCCCTTGGGCTGTGCCTTGATGGCGCCGAAGGCCGAGCCGCCACCACGGCCCACGGCACCGCCGCGCCCATGGAATAGCTGCATTTTTATGCCCGCCTCGGCGAATATCGGTGTGAGGGCGTCGCTCGCCTTGAACAGGCTCCAGGTCGAGGTGAGATAGCCGCCGTCCTTGTTGCTGTCCGAATAACCGATCATCACTTCCTGATGCCCGCGGCCCTTCGCCAGAGCGTGCATTTCCGGAAGGGCGAAGAAACCGGCCATCACCTCGGGGGCATTTTCCAAATCGGCGACGGTCTCGAACAAAGGCACAGCCATGACCGGGCAGGACGGTGAATCACTGTCTTCGGTGGGTGCGTGATAGAGGCCGGTTTCCATCAACAGGACATAGACTTCCAAGATGTCGGAAACGCTCTCGCCGTTGCTGATATTATAATTGGTAATGACCTCGGGGCCATATTTGCGATGCGCTTCGGCGGCGGCGCGGATGATCGACAATTCCTTCGCGGTCTCGTCGCTATAGGTGATCCACGGGCTCGCCAGTGGCCGGTTGTTGGCCAGCTCGGCGCGCAGCCGCTTGACCCGTGCCGCTTCGTCCAGCGCCAGATAGTCATCTTCGACACCCGCCTGTTTCAGCAATTCGGCGACCACGCGTTCGTGAACCTTGCTGTTCTGACGCATATCGAGGGTTGCGAGATGGAAGCCGAACAGTTCGACCGTCCGGATCAGGCGGCCAAGCGCCCCCGATGTTGCAAAGACACCCTTGCCGGCCGACTTGAGGCCCTGCGCAAGAATGACCAGTTCCTCGCGCAATTGCTGCGGATTGTCATAGGCCTCGGCGGTAATCGTCGATGCACGGCCGGGAACATGGCCGCAAAGCTTGAGATGGGTGGCCGACAATTTTGCATAGATGCCCGACAAGGCGCGGCGATAGGGTTCGTCCTTGCGGCTCAGCGAGTCATCGCCACTGGCCTCGGCGAGTTCCAGCACCGCTTCCGGCACTTCGGCCAGTTCGGTGGAGATGGACAGTTCTGCGCCCAATGTGTGCACGCACATCAGATAATAGCCGATGACGGTTTCGGCCGCGCGCGACAGGGCCTCTTCCATCGCGCCGGCGTCGACGAAGGGGTTCCCGTCGCGATCGCCGCCGATCCAGCTGTTGAGTTTCAGGAAGCTCGGCAGGCGCGCGCCCAGGGTCCGTTCCCATTTTGCATAGAGCCGGGGCAGGACGGGAAGGAAGACATCCTTCATATAGCTCTGTGAAATCTGTACTTCGTCGGTAACGAACAGGCGCTCGCGGCGCAGCGGACGGGTCTGCCAGAGCAGAGCGATCTGGCGCAGGATCGCGGCGTCGAGCATGTCGCCCTGCGGCGTTTCGGATTCCCCTTCGTCCTTCATCAACAACAGTTCGGCAATCCGGGATTTATGGTCGATGATACTCTTGCGCCGTACCTCGGTCGGATGGGCGGTCAGCACCGGCGCGATCAGCGCCTCGTCGAGCAGCTCCAGGATCGCGTCCCGGTCAACGCCCTCGCTGGCGAGCAGTTCGATCGCCTCGACCACCGTGGCGCCTTTTTCGGCCGCGACGCCCTGCCGGTCCTCGGCAAGATTGGCGAGCAGGGAAAACAGCATGAAGCCGCGGACAAAGGCGAGCGTCTCGTCGAGTGACAGCGCATCAAGACCGGGATCAATCGCATCCGCATCGGCCAGCCCGCGATGGCGATCGACGCTGGTCGAGCGGATATATTCGGTGCGTCGGTACAGCTCCTCCCCGCCATAGGAACGAATGACATCGCCCAGCAATTTGCCGAGATATTTGATGTCTGGATTTTGGCGGACGGTGAGGGATTGTGTCATGTCGATATGCTGCACTGCGGCAGATAATCGGTCAAGGGGTATCGATGCATCCTTCGGCTGGTTTTCGCATCTGGATCAGGGGCGGAAGCGATATCGGGAACCGCAGGCCGGGCCCGGGACAGCTCAGCCAGCACGCGAGCGATGAAAGCGGCTGCACATATCATGGTTAACGAGAGGAGATATTTCCGACAAGGCGCGTATTGGCGAATTAACCAAAGCCGCCCAATAATGGGCTGGTTTCGCCGCATTTTCCGGCAATGGAGAATTTGGCCATGCAGCTGCCGCGCTCGATCGGCAAGCGCGCTGTTATCGTGGGGATAGTGCCAAGAAGTGGCAGAAATCTCTGGCTGGCGCGCTTCTGAAAGCGACCTGATCTCCGTATGCAGGCTATAGGAAAATAATTAACCAATTTCGGCTATCTTGTTCGATCAAGGAGATTTTTATGGCGCGAATTATTTATGCCGAGGATGACGAACTGGCCGCAGAGCTCGTTCGTGACACGCTGATGGATGCGGGTCATGCCGTGGGCGTGATCGGTGACGGCCTGACAGCGCTCAAGGTTGCCAAGGCGAAAAATCCCGATCTGATCATCCTCGATTGCAGCATGCCGGGAATGGGTGGCGTCGAAGTGGTTCGCCGGATTCGCAACCATCACGAGCTTTTTGCCACGCCGGTGCTAATGCTGACGGGACGCTCGTCAGCCGCCGATGAACGTATCGCGCTGGAAGCGGGAGCGACCGACTATCTGAAGAAACCGTTCGATCCCGACGAACTGGTCGTCGTTGTCGAAACCATGCTGGACAATGTCCAGAAGCGCAGGGAAACGCAAAAACTGCCGATGCGTTACGTCTGATATCAGCTGTCAGGGCCCGGCGCGGCCTAGCTTTCCAGCTCGATATCCCAATATAACCAGTCATGCCACGTATCGTGCAGGAAGTTGGGTGGAAAGGCCCGGCCATGTTCCTGCAAATGCCAGCTGGTCGGCTTGATCGGCCGATTGGCGAGCTGCATATGTGCTTCCTTGGGTGTCCGGCCGCCTTTCTTGAGATTGCAGGGCAGGCAAGCGGTGGCGACATTCTCCCATGTCGTGCGGCCTTTCTGCCGGCGCGGGATAACATGATCGAAAGTCAGATTATCCGGTGATCCGCAATATTGGCACTCGAACTTGTCGCGCAGGAACAGGTTGAAACGTGTGAAGGCTGGATATTCGGACGGCTTGATATATTTCTTCAGGGCAATCACCGACGGGATTTTCATGTCGAGATTGGGGCTGTGCACTTCGCGCTCATAGCTGGAAATAATGTCCACCCGGTCGAGAAATACCGCTTTGATCGCGGTCTGCCATGGCCACAGGCTGAGCGGATAATAAGACAGAGGCGTATAGTCAGCGTTGAGGACAAGCGAGGGGCAGCTTTCCGGATGCCTTTGCAGGTCGGGGTGATACATTAGCGTCTGTCTCCCTTGTCCTTTACTGTCTGCTCTTTATGCCTAAGAACGTGACATGACTGTTACACAAAGAACATTATCCGGCTTATGACGTCAAGTGGGCAATTGAATCGACATATTGTGGTGCGTTTTGCCCCTAGCCCCAACGGATTGTTGCATTTGGGTCACGCCTATGCCGCAATGGTGGCGCATGATTTTGCCCGGTCGCGCGGAGGCCGGTTCCTGCTCCGGATTGAGGATATCGACAGCGGTCGCAGCCGACCCGAATTCGTCACGGCGATCATGGACGACCTGCGCTGGCTGGGTCTGGACTGGGACGGGGATGTTATTTTCCAGTCCCGACGACTGGAAAGCTATGCGGCGGCGGCGGCTCGGCTCAGGGCGATGGGCTTATTATATCCCTGCTTCTGCACCCGGTCGGATATGCGGAAGTTGCAGGAAGACGGTCCGCAGCCGGAAGGCCCTGACGGGCCGATCTATACCGGAACGTGCCGGCATCTCGATCCGGAACTGGCAAGGAACCGGGCAGCGACCGAACCGCATAGCTGGCGGCTCGACGTGGCGAAGGCGGCTGCGATGACTGGGCCGCTGGAATGGGTCGACGAACGGCATGGCAAGCAATCCAGCGATCCCGGACGGCTAGGCGACGTAATTCTTGTGCCGAAGGACACGCCGGCGGC